>NZ_JBQDYQ010000093.1:0-7998 GCF_052105255.1 Brevibacterium sp. | reverse complement strand
GGCAGGTGAGATGGCATCATAGGACTATGACGAACTCTTCACAGCCGCGCACTGTCTCAGGTATCCAAGCCACCTCCGATTCCCTCCATCTCGGCAACTACATCGGAGCCCTGCAGCAGTTCGTGACTCACCAGGAGTCGCACGATGCCTTCTACTTCATCGCGAATATGCACGCGATCACCGTCGAGCAGGATCCGGCAGAGCTGCGGGAGCGCACGCTGCGCACGGCCGCGCAGTTCCTCGCCGCCGGTCTCGACCCGGAGAAGTCGACGATCTTCGTCCAGTCCCAGGTGCCTGCCCATCCGCAGCTGTCCTGGGTGCTCGAGTGCACCACTTCGATGGGCGAGGCGAGCCGGATGACCCAGTTCAAGGACAAGTCCGCGAAGCAGGATCATGTGTCCCTGGGGCTGCTCACCTACCCGGCGCTGATGGCTGCTGACATCCTCCTGTACAACCCGCAGCTCGTTCCTGTCGGTGAAGACCAGCGCCAGCACCTCGAACTGACCCGCAACCTCGCCGAACGATTCAACTATCGTTTCGGTAAGACCTTCACCGTCCCCGAGGCGCAGATCCTCAAGGCGACCGCGAAGATCTACGACCTGCAGAATCCGGGCGCGAAGATGTCGAAGTCCCAGCCCAGCCCGCAGGGCCGCATCGACATCCTCGACGACGCGAAGGCACTGACGAAGAAGATCAAGTCCGCGGTGACCGATGACGGAACCGAGATCGCCTTCGACCCGGAGAACAAGCCGGGAGTGTCGAACCTGCTGACGATCTACTCATCCCTGACCGCGCGCCCGGTCGACGACATCGTCGCCGAGTACGCAGGGAAGATGTACGGTCACCTCAAGGTCGACCTCGCCGAGGTGGCAGTGGAGACCCTGACACCGGTGCGGGAGCGTACGGTGGAACTCCTCGAAGACCGAGCGCAGCTGCAGGCGATCCTCGACCGCGGGGCGGAGAAGGCCAGCGCCATCGCCGAGGCGACACTGCGCGAGGTCTATGACAAGATCGGCTTCATCTGATCGTGGCGAAGAAGAAACCCGAGGACGGACCGCTCAACCTCACACCGGACATGCTCCACACCGCTGCACGGGTGGAGGATCGGTTCAACGGCTGGATCCAGAATCGGGCCACCGATCACGCCTACCATCGCACCGTCATCGCCTACGACACATACGGTGGGACGGAGTGGGTGCGGGTGCTCGGACGCCTGGTGCTCACCCCGAACGGACAGCCGGCCGCCGACGTCCACGCGAGCATCCGCGGCTGGAAGTCGTTCGTCAGCGTGCCTCTGCCCAATGACACCGCCTGGGTGCGCGTCAATGACGAAGAGCATATGGTCACCTCCGATCGCGGAGGCATCATCGACACCGTCATCCCCGGAGACTTCGAACCGGGGGAGACGGAGATCGAACTGTGGACCGACGGTTCGCTCGTCGATTCCGCGGCCGTGCGCATCATCGGCGAGGACTCGACCTTCGGCATCATCTCCGATATCGACGACACGGTCATGGTCACCTCTCTGCCGCGTCCCTTCCTCGCCGCGTGGAACACCTTCGTCCTCAGCGAGCATGCGAGGTCCCCGGTGGCGGGAATGGCCGTGCTCTATGACCGGATCACCTTCATGCGTCCGGACACACCGATGGTCTACCTGTCGACAGGTGCATGGAATTCGGCGCTGACGCTCAAGCGCTTCCTCTCCCGCAACCTCTACCCGATGGGTCCGCTGCTGCTCACCGACTGGGGGCCGACGACGACCCGGGTGTTCCGGTCGGGCAAGGAGCACAAACGCAATTCGCTGGAACGCCTGGCCCGGGAGTTCCCGTGGATGAAGTGGCTGCTCATCGGCGACGACGGGCAGAACGATGAGGAGATCTACGGCGAGTTCGTCGAGAACCATCCGAAGAATGTCGCCGCCGTCGCGATCCGGCAGCTCACCGTCGGTGAGGCAGTGTGGGCCGGCGGCCGGTCGAAGCGCCACGGTCGCGGCCAGGGCGTGCCGTGGATCTATGCCCCGGACGGCGCCGGCTTGGCCTCCCGCCTGACCGAACGCGGAATCATCTCGACCATCTGAACGAAACCTCACTTGCTACCTGACGGCGGCCCAGCAACCTCGCGCGAGGTTGCTGAGCCGCCGTCAGGTAGCAATTGAGGGTGAGGTGGTCTTTGAGGCGCTCGGTCGGGTCAGTGCAGCTGTGCGAGCAGCTGCTGCTTCGCCTCGTCGAACTGTGCAGCGAAGGTCTCGACGAGTTCGGCGGTGGTCTGCTGCTGTCCGAGTGCGCCGATGCCCTGGCCCGAGCCCCAGATGTCCTTCCATGCCTTCGAGTCCGATCCCGACGACGAGCTGAAGTCCATCTTCGTCGGATCGGCGTCGGGCAGATTGTCCGGGTCGAGGCCCGAGGCGACGATGGATCCGCGCAGGTAGTTGCCCTTCACCCCGGTGAAGTAGTTCGAGTACACGACGTCATCGGCGCCGGATTCGACGACCATCTGACGGTAGTCGTCGACGACGTTCGCCTCGGGTGTCGACAGGAACGCCGAGCCGACGTAGGCGAAGTCGGCACCGGCGGCCAGAGCCGCAAGGATCGAACGGCCGTGGGCGATGGCGCCCGACAGCAGCAGGGGGCCGTCGAACCATGAGCGGATCTCCTGGATCAGCGCGAACGGCGACTGGGCCCCGGCATGCCCGCCGGCACCGGCGGCCACGGCGATGACTCCGTCGGCGCCCTTCTCGACGGCCTTGTTGGCGAAGCGGTTGTTGATGACGTCGTGGAGGACGATGCCGCCGTAGGAATGGACGGCCTCGTTGACCTCCTCACGGGCACCGAGCGAGGTGATGACGATCGGCACCTGGTGGCGGACCACCTCGGCGAGGTCTTCTTCGAGGCGATTGTTCGACCGGTGGACGATGAGGTTGACCGCGAACGGGGCGGCAGGCTGCTGCGGATTCGCCGCGGTGTGGGCGGCGTTCGACTCGGCGATCTCATCGAGCCAGTCGGTCAGCTGCGAAGCAGGTCGGGCGTTCAGCGAGGGGAAGGACCCGACGATTCCGGCCTGGCACTGGGCCTTGACCAATTCGGGCCCCGAGGCGATGAACATGGGGGAGCCGACGACGGGCAGACGGAGTTGGGAGCGCAGATCGGTGAAGGTTCTCACGGTGCCTCCTTGCGAAGATGAATGCATACACCCACTCTAACTGAACGATTGTTAAATGCGATACGGAACACATTCTCTTTCAGCTCCTGGCCCGCATTTCGGCTGATCAGACGACGAAGGCGCAGACTCTCGGGGGAGTCTGCGCCTTCGGCTGTGATAAGAAGCTGGATCAGGAATCCGTGAAGTTCGGGTCCCGCTTCTCGACGAAGGCGGCCATGCCCTCGGACTGATCGTTCGTGGCCAGGGAAGAGTGGAAGAGACGACGCTCGTAGCGCAGCCCCTGCTCAAGGGTGGTCTCGAAGGCGGTGTTCACCGCTTCCTTGACCAACGCCGAGGCGACCCGGGACTTGGCCGCGATCGTCTGCGCGATCTCGTTGGCCGTGGTCAGCAGCTCCTCGGGTTCGACGACGCGCGCGACGAGACCGGAGCGTTCGGCCTCCTCGGCGCCCATCATCCGACCGGTCAGGCACATGTCCATGGACTTCGCCTTCCCGATCGCACGAGTCAGGCGCTGCGATCCGCCCATGCCCGGCAGCACTCCGAGGTTGATCTCGGGTTGACCGAACTTCGCCTTCGTCGAGGCGATGAGGATGTCGCCCATCATCGCCAGCTCGCAGCCGCCGCCGAGGGCGTAGCCGCCGACGGCGGTGATGACCGGCTTGCGGACATCGGTCAGCCGGGTCCAACCAGCGAACCAATCGGCCTTGAATGCCGTCGAGAAGTCGAGGCTCGACATCTCCTTGATGTCGGCGCCGGCGGCGAAGGCCTTGTCGCTGCCGGTGATGATGATCGCCTTGACCGAATCATCGGCGTCAAAGGCGGTCGCGGCATCGGTGATGTCGGTGAGCACCTGCAGGTTGAGCGCATTGAGCGCCTTCGGCCGGTTGATCGTGATCGTGGCGACGCCGTCGGCGACGTCGGTGAGGATGGTTTCGAATTCGCTCATGAGAACACCTTGTCTGCGTGATCGGTGGTGAGGATGGAATGGACCTGCTCGTCGCTGACCTCGGCCAGTGATGCGGGGTTCCACTGCGGATTGCGGTCCTTGTCGATGACCTGTGCGCGGATGCCTTCCCTGAGGTCCGGCAGTCCGGTGAGAGTGACGGCGACGCGGTAGTCCTGTTCGAGGACCTCGGCCAGCGACATCGTCTCCGCATTGCGGATCGCGGCCAAGGTCACCTTCACCGAGGTGGGGGCCTTCGTGCCGATGAGCTCCGCGGTGGCCCGGGCATCGGGGTTCTCGTGCGCGGCGAGAGCCGCGACGATGGCCTCGGCGTCGTCGCCGACGTAGCAGGCGTTGATCCAGTCGGCCGCCTCGGCGAGTTCATCGGCAGGTGCCTCCCCGACGTACTTGCCGAGGACGGACTCGAGATCCTCACCGGCGGTGAGGTCGGCGATGAGATCGGGGATCTGCGCATCGGGGACGAAGTAGTCGGCGAGTCCGAGACCGATCGCGGTGCCGGCTCCGACGGGCTGCCCGGTCAGCGCAAGGTGCGTTCCGAACTCTCCGGGGCCGTTGGCCAGCAGGTGGGTGCCGCCGACGTCGGGGAAGAGCCCGATTCCGGTCTCCGGCATCCCGACCTTCGTCGAATCGGTGACGATGCGGTGCGATCCGTGTCCGGAGATGCCGACTCCGCCGCCCATCGTGATGCCATTCATGATGACGACGTAGGGCTTGGGGAACTCGGAGATCGCGTGGTTCATCTTGTATTCGCGGTTCCAGAACTTCGCATTCTCGTCGCTGCCGGCCACGATGTCGTTGTACACGGCCTTGATGTCGCCGCCCGCGCACAGTCCGCGTTCCCCGCGGCCGGTGACGAGGACGAGCTTGACCGCGTCGTCGTCACGCCATGCTTTGAGGGCGTCATCGATGGCGCCCACCATGTCCTGGCTGAGCGCATTGATCAGCTTCGGTCTGTTGAGTTCGATTCGGCCGACCCCGTTGGATACCGAGGTGATGACGGAGGCGTCCGCCTGCTCTGCCGAAGGTTCTGTCATATCAGCCCACTCCTGTGCTCTTGCGCGAGATGATCACGCGCATGATTTCGTTGGTGCCTTCCAGAATCTGGTGGACGCGCAGGTCACGAACCAGCTTCTCAATTCCATACTCTGTCAGATAGCCGTAGCCGCCGTGCAACTGGAGTGCCCTGTTCGCGACGTCGAAGCCGGTGTCGGTGGCCTTGAGTTTGGCCATGGCCGACAGCAGAGAGGTGTTCGGATCGCCCGTATCGTAGGCTCCTGCTGCTCGCCACAGCAGGGAGCGGGCAGCCTCGAGGTCGGCCTGCATCTGTGCGACCTCGAAGCGCAGGGCCTGGAAGCCGGCGAGCTCGGTGCCGAAGGCCTGACGCTCACCCATATAGGCGATGGCCTTCTCCAGAGCGGCCTGACCGCCGCCGAGCGAGCAGGCGCCGATGTTGAGCCTTCCGCCGTCGAGCCCGGACATCGCGATCTTGAAACCCTGACCGGGTGCACCGAGCATGTTCTCCTTGGGCACCCGCACGTTCTCCATGATCACCTGTCGGGTCGGCTGGGCGCGCCAGCCCATCTTCTGTTCATTGGGGCCGAAGCTCAGGCCCTCCATCCCCTTCTCGAGGATGAAGGCGGAGATTCCGCGCGCTCCGTCCTGGCCGGTGCGAGCCATGACGAGGTAGGTGTCCGAGGTGCCGGCGCCGGAGATGAACTGCTTGACTCCGTTGAGCACGTAGTGGTCGCCGTCTTCGCGGGCGGACGTGCGCAGGGCGGCCGCATCGGAGCCGGCGTTGGGTTCGGTCAGGCAGTAGCTGCCGAGGTGCTCCATGGAGACGAGCTTCTCGAGGTATGTGGCCTTCTGCTCGTCGTTGCCGAACTTGTCGATCATCCACGCGACCATATTGTGGATGGAGATATAGGCGGCGACGGAGGGGCATCCGGTCGACATCGCTTCGAAGATCAGCGCCGCATCCATCCGGCCCATTCCGGTGCCGCCGGATTCTTCGCTGACGTAGATGCCGCCCATGCCGAGTTCGGCGGACTTCCTGATGACGTCGACGGGGAAGAAGTGCTCGGCGTCCCATTCGAGAGCGTGCGGGGCGACTTCGGTATCGGCGAACTCGCGCACCATCCCGGCGACGGTCTGCTGTTCGTCGGTGAGACCGAAAGGTAGGGCAGCGGCTGTACTGCGGGACATGATTCCTCCAAGAATCGGACGCGTATTCGGTGATCGACACCACGATACGTCCATATTACTTGGACATCCAACTAATTCCTCGCCGAGGCGGCCCGTCCGTCCATCCGCTCAGTTGCCGGCTTCGAGTCCTGAGCGCAGTTTTTCGAGATGGGGGAGGAGGGAATCGAGGTCGATCCCGTTGAAATCGGGAGAAGTGAAGACTTCGGCGTTGAGCGCCATCGTCGCCTGAGCGGCGAGCTCACGACCGGCATCCGTAAGGTCGACGAGTGTCGTCCGGCGATCGTCGGGGTGGCTGCGCCGGGCGACGAGTCCGGCTTTCTCGAGGCGGTCGACCGAGTTCGTCGTCGAGGTCGCGTGCACCTGCAGGCGAGCGGATATCTTCGACATCGGCAGGGTCCCGGCTCTGGTGAAGGACAGAAGCGTGAGGACCTCGTAGCGCGAGAATGTCAGTGCGAAGGGCTTGAGGGCGGCATCGACTCGGGCCAGGAACAGCTGGTGGATCCGCATCACCGAGATCACCGTGGTCATTCCATCGGCTGCGCCGTCCCACCCGTGGGCCAGCCATTGCCGACGGGACTCTTCGATCGGGTCGAACGTCGTGCCTGTATTCTCTTCTGCCGCCATTGTCGACAGTGTAGTGAAGTGGGAAGATGGGCGCATGTGCGGTCGACTCAATATGTCTCTCGATCCGGCAGATCTCGCCGATGAGCTGCGGTTGGATGTCGTCTCCTATGACTACACGCCGCGCTTCAACGTGCCTCCGGGATCATTCGTGCCGATCGTCGTCGAGCGCCTCGACGACGACGGCCAGCTGCACCGCCGCCTCGAAACCGCTTCCTGGGGATTGGTTCCCGCCTGGGCGAAAGACCCCAAGATCGGGTTCAAGGCATTCAACGCACGGTCCGAGACAGTGCTCGAGAAGCCGATGTTCCGGCAGGCCATTCGACGTCGTCGCTGTGCCTTGCCCATCCCGGGCTACTACGAATGGGAGGACACCGAGGACGGCAAGCAGCCATGGATGATGACCGCCGCCGGCGAGGACCCACTCTTCATGGCCGGGCTCTTCGAGTTCTGGAAGCAGCCGGATGAGTCCTGGCTGGTCTCCACGACGATCCTGACGATGGAATCCGCGGGCCACCTCAGCGATGTCCACCACCGGATGCCGGTATTCCTCGGGCGCGACCAGATCAGTGACTGGATCGATCCGGCAGTGCTGACGAATGATGTGCCTGACCTGCTGGCGACGACGCTCGATCAGGTCGATCCCGCAAGCGTCACTCGGCACAAGGTCGGCAAAGCGGTGGGCAATGTCCGCAACGATTCTCCGGAGCTCGCCGAACCCGTGGCATAGATCTCTCTTGAAGTTGCGCGGGCGAGACTCTCGCCCGAGATCTCGGGGTTCTTCCGGGCCGGGGAGTGAGCGCAGCCGGAGCGGTTTTGCAGGTGGCCGCAGATGTGTGTATAGTAGTCCGGGTTGCCAGGACGCAAGGAAAGGCAACAGTCGCTCTGATCGGGAACGATGTGGGCAAACCGAAGATGAACTTCGAGTTGCACGGATCGAAACAACCATGTAGAGTAGACATCCGCTGGCACAGCGAGTCGCAAGGCGAAAAGTGCCAACAGAAACTGATACCCCCAGTGAACACGCTGTCTTTGTGGTGTGGTGATGGGTG
>NZ_JBQDYQ010000092.1:0-8086 GCF_052105255.1 Brevibacterium sp. | reverse complement strand
ATCGGTGGTCCCCAACCGCACGATCGGGTGGTCCCCAAAGCTTCAAATACTCATAAGTACTACAAGTTGCTCGACGCGTCGCCCTTCTTGCAACGTAAGGTGAAAAATAGCAACACGAACAAGTAAGTAGGAAAGCTGAGCCTACCTAATCGTCCGAACGGCCGGTCATCTGGCCCCGGCGCGGAGCAGCTTCTTTCCGGTTTTCCGAATTTTGCGATAGGAACTGCCAAACAGGCGACGGCGCGTCGAGCCTGGAGGCGCGGCGAGAGATTCTACGCGTTCAATGGTGTTACGACCGGGCACGCTCGGCAGGACGCGTATTCCAGATGAGAGTCGTACGCTCTTGTGCGCGAATATCGACAGCGCTAACTCATGATTGGTCAGCTCGGGACCTTGGACCACCCGATCGAACTGAGCATCGTCCAGCCGCCGACGGTATTCGTACGAGAAGAGACCCCTGAGCACGCGGTTTCTTGTAATTAGAGTTTCGGCCCTATCGCCACTCAAGTTCTCAATTGCAGTGAAGGCATCGTAGTCAGCCGCCTCTGAGGGCAAGACTGCCAGCCCTCCTGGTACGTAGGAGACCGTAGAGATCTTGTCCCCGAGAGTCTTGATCTCTTTCAGGAGCAGCTTGTTCACAGGCGCCGTTCTGTCGATTACCAACACGGTCTGCTCGTTCGGTGATCGTCCTGACTCGATCAACTCTCGTAGGAATTCCTCCGATTCGACGCTGTCGGGAAGATAGCCAGCCCAGAACGCCGTCGTTGGTCGTCCGTCTCGCGCCTTCTTTGCGGGAATACTGGAAATCTCATTCCTGATGAAGAAATCAGCCGCCCGCTTCGAGGACTGGCCATCTTCATGCGGGCAGAAACGATTCTGTGCCTGGATGTACCGTTCCCCCTGCAACGGGGTTCGAGCGTGGTCGGCGTCCACTCCAGCATCTGTCAACGTTGCACAAAGCGACTTCACTGATGACACGAGCTCCTGCCTGGACTGGGCCACGGCCCCCGGCAGTTCATCGAGGTCAAGGTTGAGTCCTCTGCTGCGACCATATTCATCTAGATCGTAGAGGTACTGCACTATCGGTCTGCCTGTGGGGAGGAAGTCGAAGAAGATGCTGGAATAGTCGGTTATGAGGATATCGACGACCGTCATCAAATCATTCGAACTGATGTCATGAGGAGGAATGATGACATCGCCGATGAATTCGCTGACCGACGAGTCTTCGATCAGACGGTTCATCCGGTGGTGTCCTCGATACATCAATTGAATGTCGAGTTCAGCCAAAGCCTTCAGATCATTGATCAGTTGGTCTGTGTCGACGACGTCCTCGTCATTGTCCGCACGCCAGGTGGGAGCGTAGAGCACACGCGGACGCTGGTCGCCGAGAACCTTCGGGTCTTCTGTACCGTAGATGCGTCTCAGTCGTGACAAGTCTCTGCGGGCCGGGTTCAATGTGAGGTCGATTCGGGGATATCCGGTCTCGGCGATAGTCGAATTCGAAACGCCTGCCATGGAGTATGCAGACATTACAGCGTCGGTCATGAATTCGCAGGGAGTCAGAACGTGGGTGGCCTTGTTGAAAGTCGCAGTGCCAGCGGGATTTCCGAATCGTGCTTTTGGCGTATTGCGTCCGAGCGCCTTGTAGGGAATTCCGTGCCACGTATTCAGGTACTGCTGCTCTGGACGGCGTGTGAAGAAGCCAGGGAGGTTGGCGTTTCCGACGATCCGTCCAGCAGTTGCCAAGAAGTAGACATAGGCTGCGGAACCCCGGCGCGCGAATACGACATCGGGGAGGCCTCTGTATCTGTCTGGGATCGATTCGCTTCCGTCGAAAGACCACACGTGAAGGAATTCTCCATAAGTTGGGTGCGCGCGCAGGTACTCGAAGATGCTATAAGGGTTGTCGCCCATGCGCGCGCCCGACATCGTCTCATAGAAAATGACCCGACGATTTGCCGGTGCAGCCGACCTGTACTTGATGTATTCCTGACGAACAGAAGCGGCCTTTCCCAGCGGCTTAACCCAGAAGCCATCAGACACTTGGGTGTGTTTGAGCGCCTTGTGCAGCAAAGTCTTTTCACGGCTCATCCCTGGAAGTCCTTTCGGCTGGCCCGCCTGTCGCCTTCAACCCCGATGTTACCGACAGTTGACGGACTGTGCATCTAGCAAGAGCCTACTTGATTTGCAGAGCACTCTACGGTGAACTCGGCCCCCACCACAGACTGTCTTTCGACATTGGTCCGAGAAGATGAGCGTACACGTATTCGTATGCACGTTCCGTGAGTCGCATTGCGCAGGACAGCATGGAACCCCAGTAAGTCTTGCCAAAATCGCAACTTGTGTGCAGACTGTACAGGTGGTCACGACAAGCGAAGGTGCGGACAGCACACAGAATTCCCTGGTGCTCCGTGTCCGCAACGCCATCAAAGACGCGGGAATCAACCATAGTGAAGTCGCCCGACGGATCGGGCTCGACGCCTCCAAACTCTCGAAATCCCTGGCCGGGACCCGCAAGTTCCGGGTCGAGGAGATCTCAGGCATCTCTGAACTCACCGGAGTCACCACCGACTGGCTTACGACCGGTCGCAGGGCGGGGGCGCCTCGGCGGGTGATGGTCACCGACGCACCCACCCAGCACCGTGAAGTACCGGACCTAGTCGATGACGGGACGCGCGCTGACGCACATGCCGCCGGGGGAGCGGCCGCAGGTCCGGCGCCGACGAAGGAGTGGATGTCGAAGGGCACCCGAAACCGCGTGACGATCATCGTCGCCGCATGGGAGCTCTATGCCGACCTCGGCATCGACAAAGTCCGTACCGAAGACGTCGCGGACGCGGCCGGGGTGACCGCCTCGGCGGTGAACTACCACTTCCGGACGAAAGACCAACTGCTGCAGGCAGCACTGCGCTACTCGCTCGACATCATCGCCGAGACCCGGCACCTCAACGATGTATCCGACCCCATTTCTGTCCTCCGCCACTTCGCACGGCTCCACGCTGGCGTCAACTCGAAGATCCGCCGCGTCTGGTCGATCTGGCTCCAATGCTGGGCCCGAGCCTCCACCGACGAAGGAGCCCGGGCGAACCTCACCGCTGTCTACGGCGAATGGCTCGACATGATCACGGCGGTCATCGACGCCGGACAGCGATCGGGCGCGATCCGCACCGGCGACAGCGCTCTCATGGTCAAGGCACTGGCGATCTTCATCGACGGACTCGGCGTCGCACGCACGACCGAACACATGCCTCTGACCGATGACGAAGCGCTGACCATGCTCGAGAACTACTTGGCCGCGCACATCCTCACCGACACCCGAACCCCGAAGTCAGAACGAGTTGCCGCAGCCGGCGGACCCGTACCGACGTCCTAGGAAGAAGGCACATGAGAACACCGAACCGAAGACAAGCGCTGGGGGCAGGCCTTACCGTGGCCGGAGTGGCGGGCTTGAGCGCCTGCGGCGGCGGGGAAGTCGGTGCCGCCGATGCCGGCGACCCCGTCAAAGGCGGAACCCTGCGCGTCGGGATCACCGGCGGCAACTCAGCTGACACCGTCGACGCCCACATCCCCGTCAACAGCGGCGACATCGCCCGCACCGTCAACCTCTACAACTGCCTGCTGTCGCGGACCGACGACTACAAGATCCAGCCCGAGCTCGCCGAATCCTTCGAACGCAACCACGACGCCACCGTGTGGACGGCCACCCTGCGCGAAGGCGTGAAGTTCTCCGACGGACGCGACATCACCCCCGAAGACGTGGTCTTCAGCTTCGAGAGGATCAACGACCCGGACGATCCGAAGACCGCCTCGGCGAGCTTCACCATGCTCGACGAGGTCGTCGCTACCGGCGACCGCACGGTCGAGTTCCGGCTCACCGAACCCAACGGCATCCTCGACGACTCGGTCTCCGAATACACCACCGGCATCGTCCCAGCCGACTACGACCCCAAGAACCCGGTGTGCTCCGGCCCGTTCGCTCTCGTCTCGCATGCACCCGGCCAGTCGACAGTGATCAAACGCAACGACTACTACTGGCGGACCGACGGCAACTTCCTCGACAAGGTCGAGATCCTCAACTTCAACGACACCGACGCGCTCATCAACGCCCTCCTGTCGACCCAGGTCGACGCGATTGCGCAGATCCCGCTGGCCCTTGTCGAAGTCATCGACGCCGACGAGCGGATGAGCATCCTCAACTCCGAGACGGGCATGTGGTTGCCGTTCACGATGCGCGTGGACAAGAAACCCTTCGACGACGTGCGGGTCCGACAGGCCTTCCGCCTCGTCGTCGACCGCGAGCAGATGATCGAACAGGTCCTTTCGGGCTTCGGCACACCGGGCAACGACATGTTCGCACCGCTCGACCCGAACTATCCCGACTTCCCCCAGCGCACCCGCGACATCGACAAAGCCAAGAAGCTCCTCGCCGAGGCGGGCTACCCGGATGGTCTCGACGTCGAGTTGGTCACCGCGCCCATCCAGTCCGGTGTGGTCGAATCCGCCCAGGTCTTCGCCCAGCAGGCCGCCGACGCCGGCATCCGGGTGAAGATCCGCAAGGTGGACGCGACGACCTTCTTCGGCGACGGATACCTCAAGTGGGACTTCGCTCAGGACTTCTGGAACACCCGCGACTTCCTCGCCCAGTGCGTGTCCTGCGTGATGGACGAATCGCCTTTCAACGAAACCCATTGGAACAACGAGAAGTTCACCAAGATCGTGAAGAAGGCCCGGACGATGTCTGACGCCGAAGCCCGGCGCAACCTCGAACACGAAGCGCAGAAGATGCTCTACGACAAGGGCGGCTACATCATCTGGGGCTTCGCCAACCAGGTCGACGCCTTCCAGAAGTACGTCGGCGGTCTGAAAGAGAACGCCACCGGCAGACCGCTGGGTGGCTGGAGACTTGACCGCGTATGGATCGGAGAGGTGTGACATGTTCGGAAAAGTCATCGGTAAGCGGCTGATCTTCTCCGCATTCATCCTCCTCGCAGTGTCTCTGCTCGTCTTCGGCGCAACCCTGCTGCTGCCCGGCGATGCCGCCCGGGCGATTCTCGGGCAGCAGGCCACCCCGGAACGGATTGCGGCTCTGAACGAACAGCTGGGGCTCAACGATCCCGCCTGGCTGCGCTACCTCCACTGGCTGGGCGGACTCTTCGTCGGTGACTTCGGGACCTCCTCGGCGTCAGGAGGGCCCGTTTCCGAACTGCTCGGGGACCGCCTCGCGGCCTCCTTCATCCTCATGGCACTTGCCGCGATCATCTCCGTGCCCTTGGGCATCGGCCTCGGCGTCTATCAGGCTCTGCACCGCGGGAAGCGCCGTGATCAGACGATGACTGGCATCTCCCTGGTGCTGGCCTCCATGCCGGAGTTCGTCATCGGCATCGGCCTCGTCGCGCTCTTCGCGACCTCGGTGTTCCAGATCCTGCCGGCCGTCACCCTGGCTCCGCCGGGAGAACCCGTGTGGAACCGGCCGGAGCAGCTCATCCTGCCGACGTTGACCCTCGTCCTCGTCGTCACTCCCTACATTGTGCGAATGATGCGAGCGACGATGATCGAGGTCCTCGACTCCGGGTTCGTCGAGATGGCCAGGCTCAAAGGCGTCCCGGAGAAGCGTGTGATCATGCGCCATGCCGTGCCTCACGCCCTCGGACCGGTCGCTCAGGTCGTCGCGATCCAGCTGGCTTGGCTGGCCGGTGGTGTGGTCGTCGTCGAGTTCCTGTTCCGCTACCCGGGGCTCGGCCAAGCACTCATCGATGCGGTCACCTACCGTGACGTGCAGGTCGTCCAGGCGATCTCCATGCTCGTCGCCGCCGTCTACGTCGCGGTGAACCTGGCGGCCGATGTCGTCGGCATCCTCACCAACCCGAAACTCAGGAGCGCAGCATGAGCACCGACGCCAACAGTCTTGATGACCTCAAGTCCGCGGCCACCGATGCCGCTGAGGTGCCCAAGGAATCCCAGACCACCTATGTGCCCTTCTACAAGCGGGTGCTCGCCCAGAAACAGGGCAAGATCGGCCTGATCATCACCGTGGTCGTCGTGGCGCTCGCCCTGTGTGGTCCGCTGCTGCTGCCCTGGGCCACCGGCAACACCTCCACCGAATTCGTCACAAAACCGTTCAGTCCCTACGGCCTGTTCGGTTCGGACAACCTCGGCCGCGATGTGCTCTCTCGATTCCTGGCCGGAGGACTGACCCTCATCGTCTACGCGGTGCTCGCCACGGCGCTCGGCATGATCGTCGGTGCCCTCGTCGGCATGCTCGCCGCGTATATCGGCGGGACGTTCGACGCTGTGATCATGCGCATCAACGACGTCTTCCTCGCCATCCCGCAGCTGGTGTTCGCCCTCCTGGCGATCACAGTGCTGGGACCACAAGGATGGGTGCTGGTGACCGTCATCGGCCTCACCCACGCTCCGCGCATCGCCCGCGTCGCGAGGTCTGCGACCCTGGGCGTCATCACTGAGGACTACATCAAGGCAGCGGAGATGTACGCGATGCCGCGCTGGAAGGTGCTCATCCGTGAGCTGCTTCCCAACATCACCGGACCGCTGAGCGTGGAGGCCGGCCTGCGCCTGACCTACTCGATCGGCTACATCGCCTCGCTGTCGTTCCTCGGACTCGGTCTGCAGCCGCCCGCGGCCGACTGGGGTCTGATGATCAACGAGAACCGCATCGCCCTGTCCATCCAACCCTGGGGTGTGCTGCTTCCGGTCATCGCGATCGCACTGCTGACGATCGGCACCAACCTGCTCGCGGACTCCTTCGCCCGAGCCACCGCATCGACATCAGTGGAGGCCTGATGAGCACGAAGACAGAGACCGTTCGCCACGATGATGCAAACGAACCGAACGAGAAGATCGTCCTGCGCGTGTCCGACCTGCGTGTGCTCACGAACGCCGGCGACGAGATTCTTCACGGCGTCGACTTCGCCCTGTCCCGGGGAGAGATCCTCGGACTCGTCGGCGAGTCCGGTTCCGGTAAGACCACGGCTGGTCTGGCCTGCATGGGACACTTTCGGGAGGGCCTGAAGTTCGGATCCGGGTCCGTAAGCATCTGGCCGCGCGGGGACGCCACCCACCTTGAGGTCGGCGAGCTCGACGAGGTGGCCCTGCGCGATCTGCGCGGATCCCGGATCGCGTACATCCCCCAGGATCCCGCGCTCTCGCTCAACCCGGCAATGCGTGTGGGCGAGCAGATCCGGGAGGTCCTCGACATCCACGACTTCGGAGCCTCGGATCGTGAGCGAGCTGATCGCGTTGCAGAGGTGCTCGTTGACGTCGGCTTGCCCGGGGATCGTGCCTATCAGCGACGCTGGCCCCATCAGCTCTCCGGCGGTCAGCAGCAGCGCATCGGCATCGCCATGGCCTTCGCCATGTACCCCGATGTGCTCATCCTCGACGAACCGACGACCGGCCTGGACGTGTCCACGCAGTCGGTCGTGCTCGACACGATCCGGCAGATGACGGTGGCGAACAATGTCGCCGGTCTCTACATCACCCACGATCTGGCGGTGATCAAGGACATCTCCGACCGAGTGGCTGTGATGCTGCGCGGCGACCTCGTCGAAGAGGGCCCGGTGTCGGCAGTGCTCGAACGTCCGCAGCACGACTACACAAAGATGCTCATGGCGGCTGTGCCCGATCTTGCCGGACGCAAGACCATCGGCGACGGGGCCGCAGAAGCGAAAGCCGTCGCCGAGGCCGACGAGAAGACACATATCCTCGTGTCGACAGAAGAGAAGCCCGGCGGACCCGCTGATTCGGGCGAGCACGGATCCGACGGTGACGCACGGGACGGGGCAGCCGCCTCGGCGGGGGAGCGGGACGGAGGTGCCGCCTCGGCGAATGCACCTCTGCTCGAAGTCAAGGATGTGGCGCTCGCCTACGGGAAGGCGCAGATCCTCGACGGGATCAACCTGACCCTGGAGCCGGGGGAGTGCACGATGCTGCTCGGCGAATCCGGTTCGGGTAAAACGACGCTTTCGCAGTGCGTGGCCGGGCTCAACGACGACTACAAGGGATCTGTTCGACTGCGCGGCACGGAACTGGCACGGTCGACGCGCAAACGCACGAACGAGCAGCGCGT
>NZ_JBQDYQ010000091.1:3941-8109 GCF_052105255.1 Brevibacterium sp. | reverse complement strand
AAGGTGATGGGAACCGACGAGAAGGTCCCCGAGTTCACGACGACCTTCGACATCCCTTCCGTCTGACCCTCGAGAAGCGAGGCCGGTCTTCCGAATTCGGACGACCGGCCTCGATGTGTCGTCAGCGTCGTGGTTCAGCCCTCGCTGACGGCCTTCCAGTCCGCGACCTCGGACTCAGCGAGCTGAGCCGCGACACCGGTGTAGGTGGCAGGTGTCAGAGCCTTGAGCAGTTCGGCGCGCTCCTCGGGCAGCCCGAGACCGTCGACGAACGTCTGCAGATCGGCCTGGTTGATGCGCTTGCCGCGAGTGAGTTCCTTGAGCGTTTCGTACGGATTGTCCATTCCCGGCGCGCCCTGCAGCCCGGCGGCGCGCATGACCGACTGGACGGCTTCACCGAGGACCTCCCAGTTGCCGTCGAGGTCGGCGGCCAGAGCTTCCTCGTTGATGGCGAGGGCTCCGAGACCTTTGACCAGATTGTTGAGTGCGAGCACCGAGTGGCCGAAAGCGACACCGATGTTGCGCTGTGAGGTCGAGTCGGTGAGGTCGCGCTGCATCCGCGAGGTGACCAGCGTCGAGCCCAGGGAATCGAGAAGAGCACAGGAGAGTTCGAGGTTGGCTTCGGCGTTCTCGAACCGGATCGGGTTGACCTTGTGCGGCATCGTCGACGAACCGGTCGCACCGGCGACGGGAATCTGCTTGAAGTAGTTCATCGAGATGTAGGTCCACATATCGGTGGCCAGATTGTGTGCGATCCGGTTGAACCGAGCGAGATCGGCGAACAGTTCGGCATTCCAGTCGTGGGACTCGATCTGAGTCGTCAGAGGGTTGAAGGTCAGCCCGAGACGGTCTTCGACGAAGGTGCGGGCGATCTGCGGCCAGTCGGCTCCCGGCACGGCCGCCAGATGCGCCGAATAGGTGCCCGTGGCGCCGTTGATCTTGCCGAGGAACTCGGTGGCGGCGATGCGCTCGTACTGGCGGCGGAGGCGGTGGACGAAGACCGCGAGTTCCTTGCCCATCGTCGTCGGTGTGGCCGGCTGACCATGGGTGTGGGCGAGCATCGGAACCTCGGCCATTTCCGTGGCGGACTCGGCGAGAGCGTCGATGAGAGCCTTGGCTCGCGGCAGCCACACCTGTTCGGTGGCGCCCTTGATGCCCAATGCCCAGGACAGGTTGTTGATGTCTTCGGACGTGCAGCAGAAGTGGACGAGCTCGCCGAGATCCTGGGCGCCGATCGTCACTAGGGCTTCTTTGATTGTGTATTCGACGGCCTTGACGTCATGGACGGTGACGGCTTCATGAGCGGCCAGCGTGGCGATGGTGTCGGCGTCGAAGTCGGCGGCGAAGGCGCGCAGTCCGTCGACCTCATCGGGGGTGAGGGTGCGTACACCCTCGATCACCGAGTTCTGTGCGAGGTGGATGAACCACTCGATCTCCACCGTGATGCGATTGCGGTTGAGAGCCGCCTCGGAGAGGTGATCGACGAGGTCAGCGGTGTCTTTGCGATAGCGACCATCAAGCGGTCCGAGAGCGATGGCGGGCGAGATTTCGGCAAGGGAAACAGTCGGCATGCCCTCATTTTCTCATGAGCGGCGAATCGGGTCGGCACCCGTCCGGGACTACCGGCCGGTAGACGCGGGAGGAGTGCGGGACTCGAGCGTCGTCCCCTGTGGATTCCGCGGTGACTTCGACATCACGGCCCTGTGGACGCTCGAGGCTCTTCCCCAGGCCCGAAATCGAGGCTTTCTCTCCTGCGCTGGGGCCTCCTACGGTCGAGGGATTCGGGCACGGATGCCGGACGGACAGGCGGGAGGGCTGAGGCATGATCACGGATGAGTTGGAGCGCAATCGCGAGCAGTGGAGACGGCGAGCGCAGGTGCTGCACTCCCTGGCGCAGAGCTGCCGCCGGATCAACGGATGGGATTCCCCAGCAGGAAAGCTGTTCGATGACCGGGTGGCCTCATGCGCGGAGTCGATCGACCGGCTGGGTGAGCGGGCGGAGAAGCTCGCCGAGGCGTACGACCTCCACCTGCAGGTCGTGTCGGCAGGCGGGCGGATCCAACTGTGAACGCCCGCCCCGCCGCACGTGAGACAGCAGGGATCGACAGTTGGATCGTCGTCGACCTCGACCGGATCACCCGGCTGCCCGAACGGCTGCGTCGGCTCTGGCCGCCCGACCTGCTCCCGCGCCGGATCGAACGGGACTGTCCTTCCGCCTCGGCGACGGTGGGGCGGGGCAGCGGCGCCCCGGAATCGGTCGGCGCAGGTACGGGAACTCTCGCCGCGGCCCCGGGACAGGCCGAGGGCGGTGGAGGCGCGAAACGGGATCTCGATGTGCTCACCGCCTGGCTGCGAGGATTCGCCTCCGAACTCAATCGGGTGAGCACGCGCATCAGTGTTGTCGTGTCATCGGGAACCGAAACCGTTCACCTGGCGCTGTGCCTCGGGCCGGGTGTCGGAAACGCGATCTTGGCACTGCAGGGGGAGGGACTTGAGGACTTCGCGCAGCACCAGCTGCTGCGCCGGATCGAACCGGGACGGATCGGGCACGTGGTCGAGGATCTTGCCGAGCTCGTCGAACAGGACTGCGTGCTCACGCTCAGCTGGGCGTGCGGACAGGGAGCCACGGGGCTGGAGTTCCTCCGCCGAAAGGGTGGGACGTGGTTCCGGCCGGTCATCGAGCGCGACGGCGATTCCGTCACCGTCGACGACGACGTCGCTGCAGGAGATGCGGCGGTGCGGACGCTGCTGAGCGCCGTGCTCACACGGACACTGACGGCAGGGGCTGCGAAAGGCCCGCAATGATCGATTCGACGACGCGCGGCGGTGGGCGGATCACCGTCGATGAACGCGCCGATGGCAGCGGGGACGCACTGCAGACCGTCATCACGGACATCGGTGAGCTGTCCGTCGAAGCAGCTGTCGGAGACTTCGATCTCGCGACCCTCCTCACCCAGGTCCCGGCTCCCGTGACAGCGCTCAACCTCGATGCCTGCCGGATCCGATTCCACAGCCAGCTGACCGCCTCGGTGCTCGAGCTCGAGGCGACACTGCTCGCCGTTCGGACCGCCGCCTTCGCCTACCGTCAGGCGGAGGAGGGCCTCAGCGAAGTCTTCGGCGGACTGCTGGACACTCTCGGCTACGCGACCGGCCGCGTCATCGCTCTCAGCCTGCCTGTCATCATTCCCGTCGCACTCGTGGTCGGGGCTCAGGTCGTCGCGGTCACGAAGATCCTCGACGTGACCGGACTCGATGATGTCATCACCAAACAGTTCGGCATCGACCTGGGCAAGACGAAGGCGAAAGCGAAGGAAGCGCTGATCACGTTCGTGTTCGAACAGTCCGATGTCACGGGAGCCGTCATCGAGCACGTGCTGCCGGGCTTCGTCGTCGGATTCCTCGGGCTGCCTCCGGTCCTCCTCGACTCCGCAGGCGACCACGCCTTCTGGCCGCACGATTCGACGTCGATGACGATCTGGGTCCTGGCCGGTGCGAATGCGTTCGGACTGCTGCTGCCCTCCGATGTCGAGGTGTGGAGGGCGAAAGGGCTGACGCCGCCGCACGAAGAGCCGCCCCGTGATGTCGACGACCTCTTCATCCGCGAAGCGAACTGCCACCGCGGATCCGACTCCGGACAGGTCCGCATCGAGGAGATCGTCGGACCCGATGGGACGACCCGCTATATCGTCTACGTGCCGGCCACCACGGATTGGTCGCCGAATCCGGGAGACAATACGACCGACCTGACGACGAACGTGCAGGGGATGGCCGGCAACGACACCGTGATGCGCGAAATGGTGCGCCAGGCGATCGCCGACGCCGGTATCGGGCCCGACGCCGAGGTTATGCTCGTCGGCTACTCGCAGGGAGGGATCACCGCAGGTTCTCTGGCCGCGGACCCGGCCTTCCTCGACGATGTCAACGTCACGGCACTGATGACGGTGGGGGCTCCGGTCTCCGACTTCGCCGTCGATGAGGGAATCGACGTGCTCTCGATCGAACACGAACAGGACCTCGTGCCCGATCTCGACGGCAACGAGAACCCGACGACGAAGAACTGGTCGACGGTGACCGTCGACTATGACCCCGATGAATTGCGCAGAGTCCCCGAGCTCGCGGACAAGACCGATGCCGAACTCGACGAGATGTTCGCCTCGGCCGGGGCGGCGCA
>NZ_JBQDYQ010000091.1:0-3841 GCF_052105255.1 Brevibacterium sp. | reverse complement strand
GCCGCCTCGGTGCTCGGATGTGCATTGGTCGGACGATGGAGCATCTCTGCCGAGATCGACAATTGTCCACTCAGCGCTTTGGAACTCGGCCACATGTGTCGAGCTCGGGTCATAGTCTGTTCCTGACCTGCACTTTTGATACTCGAACCGCATGGGGAGAGTGGCAAGCAGTGAGTGGATTCGGTATTGTGATACCACCTGTGAATCAGATCACTCGAGGGCGAGTTCTCACATCCGAGGGCCTGCCCGACGGACACGGTCCACCACTGGTCACCTCCGGTGAAGATGGACCTCGAACAAAGGAGAACTGAAATGACCTCCAACATTTCAGTGGGAACCGGTGCTGCCCACAGTCAGTCCTCGGAGCCCAGAATGATCCAGATGCTCACCGAAGACGGAAATCGCGTCGAGTCCGGTGAGTACGACGCCTTCGCCGCAGAACTCACCGATGAGGATCTGCGCGGCTTCTACCGGGATATGGTCCTGGTTCGCCGCATCGATGCCGAAGGAGCTGCCCTGCAGCGTCAGGGACAGTTGGGCCTGTGGGCACCTCTGTTCGGACAGGAAGCAGCCCAGATCGGCATGGGACGAGCCGCTCGCCCCCAAGACTTCGTCTTCCCCACCTACCGCGAACACGGCCTCGCCTACACCCGCGGCGTCGAACCCGAAACCCTGCTGTCCATATTCCGCGGTCAGAACCACGGCGGCTGGGATCCGCAGGAGCACCGCTTCCACACCTACACCATCGTCATCGGCTCGCAGGCCCTGCACGCCACCGGCTACGCCATGGGCATCTCCATGGACGGTGACGTCGGCACCGGCGACATCGAACGCGACACCGTCTCCATCGCCTGCTTCGGCGACGGTGCGACCTCGCAGGGCGATGTCTCCGAGGCGCTGACCTTCGCCGGAGCCTTCCACGCCCCGGTCCTGTTCTTCTGCCAGAACAACCAGTGGGCCATCTCCGAACCGACTCACGTCCAGTCCGCAGCCCCGCTGTCGACCCGCGGCGAAGGCTTCGGAGTCCCCGGCATCCGCGTCGACGGCAACGACATCATCGCAATGTACTCCGTCGCCCGCGCCAGCCTCGATTCCGTGCGCGCCGGCCACGGTCCGATGCTCATCGAAGCCTTCACCTACCGTCGCGGCGCCCACACCACGGCCGATGATCCGACGAAGTACCGGGACAAGGCCGAAGAGGAGATCTGGGAGGACCGCGACCCGATCACCCGCCTCAAGGCGTACCTGGACAAGCACACCGAGACCAGCGACGAATTCTTCGCCGAGGTGGACGCCGAGGCCGACACCCTCGCCGCCCGCATCCGCCACAACTGCATGACCATGGAGAACCCCGACGGCGTTGAGATGTTCGCGCACGTCACCGCGGAACCCCACTCCCTCGTCGACGAGGAACGTGCCGAATTCCTGGCATACCAGGCCTCGTTCGCCGATGCGGGTGAGGCCTGATGGAGAAACTTCCCCTCTCGAAGGCGATCACCGCCGGAATGCGCAAGGCCATGGAGGACGACCCGAAGGTCGTCCTCATCGGTGAGGACATCGGCAAACTCGGCGGCGTCTTCCGCGTCACCGAAGGTCTGCAGAAGGACTTCGGTCCGCAGCGTGTCATCGATGCGCCGCTGGCCGAGTCCGGCATCGTCGGCACCTCGATCGGCATGGCCATCCGCGGCTACCGTCCCGTCATCGAGATACAGTTCGACGCGTTCATCTTCCCGGCCTACGACCAGATCGTCACCCAGGTGGCGAAGCTGTACAACCGCACCCTGGGCAAAGAGAACATCCCGTTGGTCATCCGCGTGCCCTTCGGCGGCGGCATCGGCTCGCCCGAGCACCATTCGGAGAGCCCCGAGACCGTGTTCGCCCACCACGCGGGACTGCGGCTCGTCTCACCGTCGAACGCTCATGACGCGTACTGGATGATCCAGGACGCCATCAAGAGCGAGGACCCGGTGATGTTCTTCGAGCCCAAGCGTCGCTATTGGATGCGCGGGGACGTCGACACGTCGTCCCGAGGCGAGCTGGGCATGCACGATGCCCGCGTCGTGTCCGAAGGCACCGATGTCACGCTCGTCGCCTACGGGCCGCTGGTGCCGACCGCGCAGGACGTGGTCATCGCGGCCGCCGAGGAGGGCAAGAGCGTCGAACTCATCGACTTGCGCAGCCTCAACCCGATCGACTTCACCGCGATCGAGAAGTCCGTGTCGAAGACCGGTCGACTGGTCGTCGCTCATGAGGCTCCGACCTTCCTTGGGCTCGGTTCGGAGATTGCCGCGCGCATCACCGAACGCTGCTTCTTCAACCTCGAAGCCCCGGTCATCCGGGTCGGCGGCTACCACACCCCGTACCCCGGTTCGCGGATGGAAGAGCACTACCTGCCCGACCTCGATCGCATCTTCGATGGTGTCGATCGAGCCCTGTCCTACTGATTTCGAGGAGAGTCAAGAATGTCATTCGAATTTCCTCTTCCCGACGTCGGTGAGGGCCTGACCGAGGCCGACATCGTCGCGTGGAAGGTCGCCCCCGGCGACACTGTCACCGTCAACCAGATCCTCGTCGAGATCGAGACCGCGAAGTCGCTCGTCGAGCTGCCCAGCCCGCACGCGGGCACCGTCGGTGCCCTCCTGGTCGAGGAGGGCCAGACCATCGAGGTCGGCACCCCGATCATCCGCTTCGGCGGAGATGACTCCGGCACCGAGGCGGCCCCCGTCTCCGCCGGTGCGCCGGCTTCCGGTTCGGCCGAGGAATCGGCCGATGCCTCCGGCGATGCCGACGGTGGAGCCACCCTGGTCGGTTACGGGGCGAAGGAGACGTCGTCGAAGCGTCGTCCGCGCAAGGGCGCTCCCGTCCCAGCCCCTGCCGCAGTCCCTGCCGCAGCACCTGCGGCGGCCCCGGTCGCGGACGCACCGGCACCAGCAGCTTCGGCACCTGCACCTGCTGCGCCGCCTGCACCGGCAGCGGCTCCTGCTGCGGCTTCGGCGGCTCAAGCTCAGCCTGCATCGGCTCCTGCCTCACCGGGCAAGCCGCTGGCGAAGCCGCCCGTGCGGAAGCTTGCGAAGGATCTCGGTGTCGACCTGTCCCAGGTGACCCCGACCGGTCCCCGCGGAGACGTCACGCGCGACGATGTGCACGCCGCCGCCAATCGGACGGCCGCACCGACCGCGGGTGCCACGGCACCGGCGGCCGCCTCGGCGAGTGATCAGGCAGCGCTCGAAGAGCGGATCCCGTTCAAGGGAGTGACGAAGATGATGGCCAAGGCCATGGTCGATTCGGCATTCACCATGCCGCACGTCACCGAGTTCCTCGACGTCGACGTCACCGAGACGATGGCGATGGTCCGCCGGCTGAAGTCGACGAAATTCCTCGGCGAGGAGGTGAAGGTCTCGCCGCTGCTCATCGTCGCCAAGGCCGTGGCGTGGGCCGTGGGACGCAATCCGCGGATCAACTCGTGCCTCGAAGGCGACGAGATCGTCGTGAAGAAGTACGTCAATCTCGGCATCGCGGCCGCCACCCCGCGCGGGCTCATCGTGCCGAACATCAAGAACGCGCAGGCTATGGGTCTGGGCGAACTGGCACAGGGCATTCAGGATCTCACCGCTCTGGCGCGGTCGGGCAAGACACCGCCGGCTGATCAGGCCGGGGGTACGATCACGGTCACGAACGTCGGCGTCTTCGGAGTCGATGCGGGTACGCCGATCATCAATCCGGGTGAGGCCGCGATCCTCGCGTTCGGGCAGGTGCGGAAGAAGCCGTGGGTGGTGGGCGACGAGATCGTTCCGCGTGAGATCACCACGCTGTCGGTCAGCGCCGATCACCGTGTCGTCGA
>NZ_JBQDYQ010000090.1:0-8135 GCF_052105255.1 Brevibacterium sp. | reverse complement strand
GAACGATCCGAACACCTTGGTCATCCCGCGAAGCTCGAGTTTCACTGCTTCCGGTTCTCCTCACAAACTTGAAAACTGCAGGGCCGAAAGAATTCGGCCCTGCAGTTTATCCGACGAGCTTACTTCGGTGTGCTCTCCGACTCGACGACGAGGCTGCCGTCGATGATCTGCTTCTTCAGCTCTTCGACGTCCTTCTTCACGTCTTCGGGAACCTTGTCCTCGAAGTCGTGGTACGGAGCGATGCCCACACCTTCGTTCTCGAGCGTGCCGACGTAGGGCTCATTGGTGAAGTTGTCCTCGGTGCCTTCCTTGATGGTGTCTTCGACGGCCTGCGAGATCTGCTTGACCACCGAAGTGAGGATGATGTCGCCGTATTCGGTCGACTCGTAGCCATCTGAGTCGACCCACACGAGGTTGACGTCGCCGGCTTCCTTCGCCGCCGCTGCGGCGCCGAGGCCGACGGGTCCGGCCACGGGCATGATGACGTCCGCGCCCTGCGAGATGAGCTGCTTGGTCAGCTCCTGGCCCTGTCCCTGGTTCTCGAAGTCACCGGAGAACGATCCGTCCTGCTTCTCCTTGTTCCAGCCGAGCAGCTTGACGTCTTTGCTGTTGTCCTCGTTGAACTTGTCCACGCCATCGGCGAAGCCGTCCATGAAGATCGTCACCGATGGAATCTGGATGCCGCCGAAGGTGCCGACCTTGCCCGACTCCGAGGTCGCGGCCGCAACATAGCCGGCCAGATAAGCGGCCTCGGCGGTGTTGAAGACAACCGCCTTGGCGTTGTCGATCGTCACCGGCTTGCCGTCGGCGTCGGAGAACGTCGAGTCGATGAGCGCGAAGTTGAGGTCCGGATTCGCTTCGGCGGCTTCCTGGATCGTGTCCTCGAGGAGGAATCCGACGCCGAAGGTGATGTTGCAGCCCTGCTGCACCATGTTGTCGACGTTCGGCCCGAAGTCCGCGTCGCCCTGCGATTCGGCGAGCTTCTCTTCGATTCCCAGGTTCTTCTTCGCGTTCTCCATGCCTTCCCGACCGGACTGGTTGAAGGACTGGTCGTCCCAACCGCCGGAGTCGGAGACCATGCAGGCGAGGTAGTCGGAGCCGGATTCGCCTTCTTCGCCTGAACCACAGGCCGAGAGGACGAGGGCGGATGCGGCGATCATCGACACCGCTGAAGCGAGCTTCTTCACGTTTTCTCTTTTCTGTTACAGACAGTGCACACGGATGAGGGCGCTGTCTGCCCCTACCGAAGATGTGAAACCACTGGACGAACTGTCATATTTTGGTGAGTTTCGGTCAGTCTAATGCACCGAAGTCGTTTCGGCGGCTCCGCCAGCACCTCAAGGACGGACACCGATATGAAAAAGAAATATTCCGTCACGCACGGCCGTTCGCGGTCCGCAATGCGAACGCGCAGACCTCCATCTTTGAGATAGTCGTCCGTGGCGCGGGGACGGCCGACCGACACAGAGCAGACACTCCGCTGGGGCACAGAGCAGAGCCCCAGCAGTGGCCGGGACCCGGTCATCGTGAACTAGGCTAGAGAGCGCTATGGCACATCTCCTCGGGGCAGAAGCCCTCCACCTCGAATATCCCACGCGCGTCGTCTTCGACTCCGTCACCCTCGGCGTCGAGTCCGGCGACATGATCGGCATCGTCGGCCGCAACGGCGACGGCAAGTCGAGTCTGCTCGGAATGCTCGCCGGCACCATCGAACCCGATTCCGGACGCGTGACCTATCGCGGCGGTCTGCGCCTGGGCATGCTCGGCCAGCGCGATGACCTCGATGACGAAGCGACCGTGGGCTTCTCCGTCGTCGGTGATGCCGCCGATCACGAATGGGCGGCCGATCCGCGGGCCCGTGACATCATCTCCGGTCTCATCGCCGATCTCGATTGGGATGCGCAGATCTCCTCGCTCTCCGGCGGTCAGCGCCGCCGAGTGGCCCTGGCGGCGCTGCTCATCGGCGATTGGGACATGCTCATCCTCGACGAGCCGACGAACCATCTCGACGTCGACGGCATCGCGTGGTTGGCGAAGCATGTGCGCGGCCGGTGGCCGAAGAACGCCGGAGCCCTGCTGCTGGTCACCCACGACCGGTGGTTCCTCGACGAGGTGTGCACGAAGACATGGGAGGTCCACGACCGCATCGTCGAGCCTTTCGAAGGCGGTTATGCCGCCTACGTCCTCCAGCGCGTCGAACGCGACCGGATCGCTGCCGCCACCGAGGCGAAGCGACAGAATCTCATGCGCAAGGAGCTCGCATGGCTGCGGCGCGGCGCACCGGCACGGACATCGAAGCCGAAGTTTCGCATCGAGGCGGCCAACCAGCTCATCGCCGACGTGCCCGAGGTCCGCAATCCGATCGAGTTGAAGAAGATGGCCACGGCCCGCCTGGGCAAGGACGTCGTCGATCTGCTCGACGTGTCCAAGCACTTTGGTGAGACCACGATCCTCGACGATGTCACCTGGCGTATCGGTCCCGGCGAACGCACCGGAATCCTCGGCCCCAACGGCGCCGGGAAGTCGACCCTGCTGGGTCTGATCTCGGGAGACATCGACCCCGACGCCGGACGGGTCAAGCGCGGCAAGACCGTGCAGATCGGCGTGCTCGATCAGCAGTTCAAGGATCTGGCCCGGATCGCCGACTCCCGTGTGCGCGAAGTCCTCGCCGAGTCGAAGACTTCGTTCACCATCGAAGGCAAGGACTTCACCCCGGCTCAGCTGCTCGAACGGCTCGGCTTCGCGAAGGAACATCTGTCCGCACGGGTCAAGGAGCTCTCCGGCGGACAGAAGCGCCGCCTCCAGCTTCTGCTGCTGCTCATGGCCGAACCCAATGTCATCATCCTCGATGAGCCGACCAACGACGTCGATTCGGACATGCTTGCGGCCATGGAGGATCTCCTCGATTCCTGGCCGGGCACCCTCATCGTCGTCTCCCACGACCGGTACCTGCTGGAGCGCGTGACCGATCAGCAGTACGCGATCCTCGATCACGGACTGCGCCATGTTCCCGGCGGCGTCGAGGAGTACCTGCGACTGCGAGCCGAAGAGGAACGCCGGGGTGCCGCCGGTTCGAACAAGGCGTCCGGCAGTTCGAACGGGGCCGCGACGGGAGCCGGCGGGGACGGTTCCGGTGGGGCCGCCTCGGCGAACGAGGGAGTGACGTCGGCTCCGAAACTGTCCGGTGCGGAAGCCCGGGCGGCGAAGAAGGAAGTGTCCGCGATCGAACGGCGGATGGACAAGCTGAACACTCAGATCGCGCAGAAGCACGAGGAGATGGCCGCCCACGACCAGACCGACTTCGAAGGACTGGCTGAGCTCACGGCAGCGATCCGCGAGTCCCGGGACGAACTCGACGAGCTCGAGATGCGCTGGCTCGAAGCGTCCGAGGCGCTGGAAGCCTGAGGGTTCGAGGCGAGGAACGACGATAACGCAGGACGACGGACCAGTCGAAGCCGAGGAGACGACGATGATCGACGAAGCGCAGATGCGGGAGCGGCTCGAGGATGAGCGGGCGGAGACGCAGGCGCTCATCGGCCGCCTGACCCAAGGTATCGACGAGGTCTCGGCCGCCCGCGACGGTGACAACAGCGACGACGAACACGATCCGGAAGGGGCGACGCTCGCCTTCGAACGGTCGCAGGCCGCGACCCTGCTCGCACAGTCCGAAAATCGCCTCAATGAGATCGCCGAGGCGGTCGACCGCCTCGCCGCGGGCACGTTCGGGATCTGCATCGAATGCGGCAGACCCATTGCCGAGGCGCGGCTGGAGGCCCGCCCCTATGCGGCCAACTGCGTCGATTGCGCCGCCCGCGACTAGTCGTTTCCATCGCTGGTCGCACACGCGAGGCCAGCGTCCCACATGACCGGGCGACCACCTCGGCGATGGTATGATCTTTCCCCAAAGCCTGCCGGGTGCGGTAGTGTATCGGCGTGTCAACACGGGACTATCGCATCGACCGCGCCAAGGGAATACTGATCTTCCTGGTGGTTTTGGGCCACCTTCTCGCTCGAACCTCTCCGTGGGAGTCGCCGATCCTGGGCGCACCGATGTACTTCATCTACATGTTCCACATGCCGGCGTTCGTCTTCCTCGCCGGAATCACGGCGAAGTCGAACAAGCTGGCCGAGCGGGTGCTCACCTACTTCGTTCTCCTCGCCACGGTGCTGCCGCTCATGTGGGGGTGGATGTGGATCTTCGGGCTCAATCCCGACTACGAATTCCTCAGACCGTTCTGGTACACGTGGTTCCTGCTGTCGATGGCGTGGTGGATGATCACGGTCCCCTTCATCGAGCGCTTCCCACGCACGATGCTCGTCGCCTCGCTCGTCGTCGGGCTCTTCGGCGGACTGCTGCCGATCCTCGACACCGAACTCTCCGCGGCTCGGACGATGGCGTTCTGGCCGTTCTTCGTCATCGGCAAGCTCTATGGCAAGCAGATCATCGGCTGGGCGGGCAGCCTTGCGATCTGGCAGAAACTCGGCCTCAGCGTCGCCGCACTCGCAGCAGTCGGATACTTCTACCTCGACCAGGTCGATCACAACTGGCTCTACGGCAGCCTCAACTTCGCCCACTTCGGCGTCAGCGTTCCCGAAGGCGTAGGCCTGCGTCTCATCGTCGACCTCGGAGCGGTGCTGCTGACATTGGCGCTGCTGACCTGGCTGTCGAACACGAAGGACACGATCGCCACGATCGGCAAGCACAGCCTGGCTGTCTACATCCTCCACGGCTTCGTCGTCCGCGGTCTGCAGCCGGTCCTCGACGACAGCCGCACCGTCCTCCACGACGCCGTCGTCCTCCTCATCTGCGTGGCCCTGGCCGTGGTGTGGACGGGCGTGCTGTCCTGGGGACCCTTCGAACGCGCTCTGCGCTGGTGGTCCTCGACCGTCACGGGCCTGCTGCTCAAACCGTTCCCATTCCTGCGACCGGAGGATTCCGACCGGCGCGGCGGACGTGGCCGCGGCAGCCGACGTGGAGATGCCTACTATTCCGGCGACTCTCATCATCCCGGCAACGCCTACAGCGAGGGCGACGGACCGGACCGGCAGGGACTCGGCCTGCAGCCGCTGCCCGGAGTCGGCTACCAGCACTCCCCCGGCTTCGAACAGCAGCCAGGCCAGCAGCAGTCCTTCGCCTCGCCGGCACCGGTCGCGGGCGAGGCGTACCCGCTGCCGGGTTCGCACGAGGTTCCGCAGAACAACGCCACGTACGAAACCACGCAGGAGGTTCCCGCCGGAGCCGCCCAGCGGGCAGTGCGCTACCGTCGCCTGCCGGTCTACCTCAGCGGCGACGAGGACAGCTGACCCTCGGTCCGCAACCGGCGGTGCCTGCCCCCGACCGACCGAGCCCCACCGGAACCCAGCTGTGAGCGCTCTTCGGCGGGCCGCCTCGGCGAATGTCGTGTCCTTTCATGGCGATCGGCGACGATTTATGTCGATGTGACTGACGTCGCTGCGCCGATCGATGGTGTGATACCCAGGTTCGGGCCGCTCGCCCGGGCTCGACTACATCATCGAATCGGAGAGCAACCATGACCGCGACCAACGCACTGACCCAACGCCTCGATGCCGGCCCCGTGATCTGCGCGGAAGGCTTCCTGTTCGAGCTCGAGAAACGCGGATACCTGTCCGCCGGCGAGTTCGTCCCCGAGGTGGCCCTCGAATTCCCCGATGCCCTGCGCTCCCTCCACGTCGACTTCCAGCGGGCCGGTTCCGACATCGTCGAGGCCTTCACCTACAACGGCCACCGCGAGAAGATGCGCGTGATCGGCAAGGAGGACCTGCTCGAGCCGCTCAACCGCGCCGCCCTGCAGATCGCCCGGGACGTCGCCGACGCGAAGCCCGGGAACTTCATGGCCGGCAACATCTCGAACTCGAACATCTGGGACCCTGCCGATGAGTCCAAGCAGGCCGAGGTGCGGGCCATGTTCGCCGAAATGGTCGGCTGGGCGGTCGAGGAAGGTGCCGACCTCATCATCGGCGAGACCTTCTACTTCGCCGGTGAGGCCATCGCCGCCGCCGAGATCGCCAAGGCCAGCGGCCTGCCCGTCGTGCTCACACTGGCGCCGATGGCCTTCCAGGAGATGGCCGACGGGGTCGGGATCGTCGAGACCGCGCAGCGCCTCGAGCAGCTCGGCGTCGATGTCGTCGGCCTCAACTGCTTCCGCGGTCCCGCGACGATGCTGCCGTGGCTCAAGGAGATCCGAGCGGCCGTGTCCTGTCACGTCGGTGCCCTGCCGATCCCCTACCGCACCACGGAGGACGAGCCGACGTTCTTCAACCTCTCCGACCCCCGCGCCGAGGTGGCCTCCCCGCACGGGCGCACGTTCCCCACCGCTCTCGATCCCCTGCAGACCAACCGCTACGAGATCGGTGCGTTCGCGAAGGAGGCCTACGACCTGGGCGTCAACTACATCGGCGTGTGCTGCGGCGCCACCCCGATGCACATCCGCGAGGTCGCCGAGGCGGTCGGGCTGACCACAGAAGCCAGCCGGTTCTCCGAGAACATGGCCAACCACTTCATGTACGGCAGCAACGAACGGCTCGCCGACAACGTCGTCGCCCTCGGAGACACCGCCTGAGGTCGAGCGCAGAGCCGAGGCCCGCCCGGAGCGTGCCCGGCGGCGCAGCGTGTCCGGAGGCGGAGCGTGCCCGGAGGCGGAACTCGCCTGCGCAGGATTCTCCGGTAGATGATTGTTGATTTCCCACGAAGATTTCTGCACTTACCTCCCGGAAAATCGGGCGGACGCGTCGAGCGCTGCTGAACTCGGCTGCGCGTGGCTCAACCCATTGCGGCCGCGCGAGCCTCTCCGAGCATCCCTCACAGTTGATGGTGGCCTGCACCGTCAGCGTCACAACATACAGTCAGCGCCATAGCCCCTCGTTGCAACGGGAGGTTATGGCGCTGACTGTGTGTGCCCCGATTGCCGGTGGGCGCTGACGCTGCCGGTGCAGGTTCGTGCGCGCCGCTCAGGCTTCGGCGGTCACGCCGATCGAGTCGAGAGCGGCCTCGAGGCGAGCGATCGTGCCGTCGATGTCGCCGAGCTTGTCGAGACCGAACAGGCCGATGCGGAAGCTCGAGAAGTCCTCGGGCTCATCGCACTGCAGCGGCACTCCGGCAGCGATCTGCACGCCGACTTCCTTGAAGCTGGCACCGGTCGCGAGCTTCGGGTTGTCGGTGTGGACGACTACCACGCTCGGCGAGGCGAACTCGTCCGAAGCCACCGAGGGCAGTCCGCGTTCGGCGAAGACCGCGCGCACGCGCTGTCCGAGTTCGGCCTGCGCGGCGGCGAGCTTGTCCAAGCCGCGCTCCTCGCTCTCGGCCATGAGCTTGGCGTTGTGCGCTAGAGCGTCGGTGGGCATCGTCGCATGGTAGGGCGCACGGCCTTCTTCGTATTCGTCGGCGATGAACAGCCACTTCTTGAGGTCCATCGCGAAGCTCGTCGAGGTCGAGGCTTCGACGGCGGCACGGCCGGCCTTGCTGAGCATGACGTATCCGGCGCACGGCGATCCGCTCCACCCCTTCTGCGGGGCGGAGATGAGCACATCGACGCCGAGGTCGGTCATCGATGCCCACACCGCACCCGAGGCGATGCAGTCGAGAACGAAGATTCCGCCGACTGCGTGCGCGGCCTCGGAAACCTGGCGGACGTAGTCATCGGGCAGGAGCATCCCCGAGGCGGTCTCGACGTGGGGAGCGAACACGACAGCGGGCTTCTCGCGCTCGATGGCGGCGACCACCTCGGCGATGGGGGCCGGTGACCACGGCGACTGGTGCTCGGCGCTGTCCGGGGAGGCCTTGAGCACGGTCGTCTCCGAGGCGATGGCTCCGGCGTCGAGGATCTGCGACCAGCGGAAGGAGAACAGACCGTTGCGCACGATCAGCGCCTTCTTGCCGGTGGCCACCTGGCGGGCCACTGATTCCATGGCGTAGCTTCCGCCGCCGGGGACGATGGCTGCGGAATCGGCATCGTAGGCCGAGCGCAGGATCCGGTTGATCTCCTGCATCACGGACACGAATCGCTGCGACATGTGGTTGAGCGATCGGTCGGTGAAGACCACCGAATATTCGAGCAGGCCGTCTGGGTCAACATCTTCGTGTGGCAAAGTCATGGCTCTAACATATCGACAGTCCG
>NZ_JBQDYQ010000089.1:0-8197 GCF_052105255.1 Brevibacterium sp. | reverse complement strand
CCGAGGTCTCGGCCGCCCCGTTCGCCTCCATGGTCGACGACATCGTCGCCTGGGGCGAGGCCCTGAAGTCCGTGCGCGAAGCCGGTGCCGAGGAGCGGGCCGCCTGAGTCCACCCTCGCAGCTGAGCTGAGACAGGCCCGCCGGTCACCCGACCGGCGGGCTTCGTCGTCCCCGCGTCGACCGACACCCTCCCCGTTGCGACCGTCGCCGTCGTCGAAGTAATCCCTCACCGAGGCGGCCCCACTCGACCGCGCACAGTGACCGTCCCCACACTTGCGTTAGAGTCGCAGTGATCAATCGTTCACTCTGCGATGCAAAGGACACTCATGGATCTCACGAACACCGTCGCCCTCGTCACCGGCGGAGCCTCCGGACTCGGCCGCGCCACCACCGAACGCCTCCTGGCCGCCGGCGCCCAGGTCGTCATGGTCGACCTCAACGCCGAGGTGGGACAGCAGGTCGCCGCAGAACTCGGCGAATCCGCCCACTTCGTCACCGCTGACGTGACGAACGAAGAGCAGGTTCAGGCCGCCGTCGACACCGCCACCGGGCTCGGCGCTCTGCGCGTCGTCGTCAACTGCGCGGGCGTCGCCACCCCCGGAAAGCTCGTCTCCCGCAAGGGCCCGCTGCCGCTCGAGGCATTCCAGAAGGTGCTGAACATCAACATCGTCGGCACCGTCAACGTCTGCCGCCTCGCCGCCGCGGCCATGCAGGACCAGGAAGCGGACGGCGAAGAGCGCGGAGTCATCATCAACACCGCATCGGTGGCGGCCTTCGACGGACAGATCGGCCAGATCGCCTACTCGGCGTCCAAGGGCGCCGTGGCCGCGGTGACCCTGCCGATGGCCCGCGAGCTCGCCGCCACCCTCATCCGCGTCGTCACCATCGCCCCCGGCATCTTCGAGACCCCGATGATGGCCGGCCTGCCCGCCGAGGCGCAGGAATCCCTCGGCAAGTCCGTGCCGCACCCGGCCCGCCTGGGCAGGCCCGCCGAGTACGCGCAGCTCGTCGAATCGATCGTCGCCAACCCGATGCTCAACGGTGAGACGATCCGCCTCGACGGCGCCATCCGCATGGCCCCGAAATGATCGGCTGACACCCTCACCGAGGATCGTCTGACCGACAGAGCCGCCCGTCTCCGCAGTCGCGGAGGGGCGGCTCTGCTGTTGAGAGGAATTGTCAGCGGCGGGCGTTGACGAGCAGCGCCAGCTGCACCCGCGAGGTCACCTCGAGTTTGTCGAAGATGCGCGCCAGATGGGTCTTCACCGTTGCCGTCGAGACGAACAGCGACCGTGCCACCTGTGCGTTCGTCATCCCCTGCGCGACCGCCTCGGCGATCTCCCGCTCCCTGGTCGACAGGGACGCGAGCGGATCCTGACCCGACGCCGAGGCGGCCGGACGGGACGACATCAACGTGGCCAGGGCGGTCGCCGACAGGGTGCGGGTGCCGTCGGCTGCCGCGCGAACGGCGTTGATGAGCTCTTCCGGCGGGGTGTCCTTGAGGATGTAGCCGGCAGCTCCGGACTGCAGGGCGCGGTGGATGAAATCGTCGGTGCCGAAGGCCGTGAGCATGAGCACCTGCGGGTGTTCGGGCTCGGACAGCAGCGTCTGTGCGGCCTCGAGGCCGTCGAGCCGGGGCATCCGGATGTCCATGAGCACGAGGTCGGGACTCAGCCGACGGGCGAGGTCGATGGCTTCGACACCATCGACCGCCTCGGCGATGACCTCGATATCGGTCACCGCGCCGAGGAGGAGCTTGAGACCCGAGCGCATGAGCGATTCGTCGTCGGCGATGAGAACCCGAATGCTCATGGCTGCGTCTCCTGCTCGTCGGGGGAATCGGTCGATTCGGTCGTGCCCAGAGCGTCGCCGTCGGTGACGATGTCGGCATCGACGGGGATGCGGGCACGGAGGGTGAACTCCGGGGTCGTCGTCACGATGAGATCGCCGCCCATGGCCTCCATTCTCTCCCGCAGTCCGAGCAGTCCCAATCCGGATCCGGAGACGAGCTGCTGCGCTCCGGCGCGGAAGGCTGGGGCCAGGCCGGTGTGCGGATTGCTGGCGACGAGTTCGAGGTAACCGTCCGTCTCGTCGAAGCCGACCTCGATCGTCACCGTCTGGCCCGGAGCGTGTTTGACCGCGTTCGTGATCGCCTCCTGGACGAAGCGGTAGATCGTCGTGCGCTCAAGAGCCCCGCACCGGTGGAGGAACTCGGCGGCCACCGGTTCGAGGTAGCGCAGTTCGGCGGTGTCGCCCCTGGCCGCGACGAGGCGGTCGATGTCGGGGTCGATGACCGTGCCCTGATCGTCGCTGCGCAGCATGGTGAGCACCTCACGCAATTCGACACCGGAGCGGCGGGCGGCATCGGCGATGAGGCGGGCGTTCTCCCGCACCTCGTCGGGGTCGAGGTCCGCCCGCACAGACAGGGCACCGGAGTACATCGCGATGACGGAGAGGTGGTGGGACAGGGAATCATGCATGTCTCGGGCGATGCCGCGGCGCACCTCGGCGATGGCACGGTCCTGGCGGGAACGTCCGCGCAGCAAGGTCTGTGCGGCGGAATCGATGAAGCCCTGCTCACGAGATCCGCGGATGACACCGATGATGACGAACACGGCGTAGATGACGCCGCCGAAGACGAACACGGGAAGATCGAAGGCTCCCGCCGCCTGCGGGGTGAGGATATAGGTGGCTGAGAAGGATGCCAGCGTGGCGGCGAGTGCGCCGAAGTCGAGTGCCCAGCTGCGCCGGGCCGACAGGGAGACGAGCATGATCGAGGCCGCGATGGCACCGAGGGTGCTGACTGTGCCGATGAGGATGCCGATGATTCCGACGGTGACGGGAATCCAGCCGCCCGGACGGCGCTGGAGCGATTCGACGGATCCGTCAGCGGCGAGGTATTCCTCACCGCCGCGGCCGGAGACAGTGAGGAACTCGCGCAGCTTCTCTGCGGCCAGGACCTTCGGTCTCAGCTGAGTGCGCGGAACTCGGCGTCCGTCGAACGCGAGGACGATGGGCAGGCAGACGAGACCGACGAACCCGAAGGCGAGATGGACGAGGAATTCGAAGAAGAGCGCGTCATCTTGGGCTTCTGCGCTCTCAAGATCCGGCCATTCGATTCCGACGACGATGAAGAGCAGGAGCACACCGGTGACAGCGGAGATGCCGGTCCAGAGGAGGGCTCGCGCGAGCGGGCGGCGGGCGGGGCGAGATGTCACCCTTCGAGCCTACCGGGGCGAGGGCTGTGAGGCTGTCGTCCGAAAGGATGAGTTCTGGCGGGAACTGTGGACGCAGGAGCCCGGACGGAAGCGTTCTGACGTGCGCATTCACCCGATGGGATGACACGGATCATGCCCTTGACCGATGGTGGGCGGCCGCCGGTTTCGAAAGGGTGGAGACATGAGAACTCAACCCCACACACTGCACTATCATCGTCAGTTCGCCGCATTGCCAGTCAACCGGTGGTACAAACCGCTCCTCGTGGCCCTCCTGACCCTGGTGTTCTACCTCATCGCAATAGTCGTCCTCTTCGTCGGCTTCTTCCTCTGGGCACTGTTCGCCCTCGGCGCCGACAGCGACTTCAACGCGTGGTCGGACCAGCTCATCGACATGAACACGACCACCGGCATCCTCTTCGGACTCATCAGCGTGATCCTCATGTGGCCGACCGCCGAGCTCGCGACACTATGCATCTACCGGCGCTTGTTCTCCTCGATGTTCTCGCTCCGCGGCGGCATGCGATGGGGGCGGCTCGGCCTTTATCTGCTGGTCGGCGCGGCCGTATGGGTGGTCTGCGCGATCGTCATGGTCATCTTCTCCGACGGAGCGATGGGCAACCTGACCTCGGGAATCGTATGGAACAGCCAAGTGCTCGCCATGCTCATCGCAATCATCCTCCTCGTTCCCTTCCAGGCGACGGCCGAGGAGATCGTCTTCCGCGGCCTGGCCATGAACATCATCGGCTCATGGCTGCGCCAGCCCGCGTGGGCCGTGCTCATCCCCGTGCCGATGTTCGTCGCCGGCCACCTTTACGACCTGCCGGGACTGATCGACGTCGGCATCTTCGCCGTCATCGTCGGCACCCTGACCATCATCACCGGCGGTCTCGAGGCCGGAATCGCCTTCCACATCGTCAACAACGTCGTCGCGTTCGGTCTGGGTGTGCTCGCCGGTGCCGACCTCAATGCGACGAGCGCACCGACGATGGAGGTCGTCATGTCGATCGCGGCTCCGATCATCTTCGGCACCGTCGTTGTCCTCGATCATCGCCGCCGAAGCGGATCGTCCTTTCGCCGAGGCGGCCCGACCGACCGTGAACCGATGCGTCCCCGCGGGGACAGCCCAGAGAACGAGGAAACCGCGGTGGACAGCGACGTGAACGCCGACACCGAAACGAAAGCGAACCTGTCATGAGCTACTACAGCGAGCTCGCCCAGAACCTGCGCAAGCGCGGGTGTGAAGAAGACCAGGTCCTCACCGTCCTCCACGAGGTCAAAGACAGAGCGGAGGCGGCAGGGACGACACCCGACGCCGAGTTCGGCACCCCCGAAGAGAAAGCCTCAAAGCACAGCGGGAAGCGCGCACGGTCCACGGGCCAGGCGACGCTCAACGTATTCGGATTCGTGGGCGTGTGCTGTGTGGTCGTCTACGCCATCTGGCCGGGACTGTTCGATTTCAAGAACCCCGTGCTGTCGAACTTCGCCGGCATGATCGCGCTCCTCATCCTGCTCGTCCTCGGCGCCTTCGTCGCAGGTTTCATCGACTCTCGTCTGCCGAAGGGGTTCGAGGCTCCGCGGTCAGAAGCCGATCGATGAGCTCATCTGCAGTGATCCCCTCGGCCCGCGCAGCGGCGTTGATGCGATCGAGCGTCGAAGGCGACAGGGCCGGCGCCGGTTGGGACGACGGCTCGGACGACGACGGTTGGGTCGATCGGGCTGACCTCTCGCCGGCGCGGTCGGCGCGCGCAGGCTTCGACCCGGCCCTGAGCAGCAGCGAGGTCAGCGGCACGACGACGACCCCGAGTGCGGCGAGGATCCACACGATCCCGTTGAGGCGGGTCAGCCACTCGAGTTCCCACGCCGACTCCACCCAGATCGTGACGAGAACCAGGCTCGTGCCGAGGCCAAGCAGGCCGAGCGTGATCGGCAGCCCGATCCGCACCACCCGAGACCGGGGCACCAGCAGCAGAATGAGCGAACTGACCGAAGCGACGGCGGTGACAAGCACGATCGACGCGAGCACCTGGTAGAGGATGTCGCCGATGGTCAGGCCGGTGGAGCCGGGGACGGGGTCGTCCCACATGTACGGATCGCCCCAGATGAACAGAATGCTCACCAGCAGGGTGATGAACGCCAAGAGGACCGTGGCGCTGCCGAACCATTGGGCTCGCCGACCGATGTGCGTCGCCCCGCAGAAGGCGGCGACGCTGCAGGCGCCGGTCACCGCCGTCGTGGCGATGACCTGGAACGTCGGTTCGGAATCGATATCGCCGAGCATGACGATGATCCCGCCGATCGCCGCCACGCTGAAGGCCACGACGATGATGACGGCGATCGTGCGCCGCAGGTCCCGGACGAACCGGGACTGCTCTCGCTCCGCGGGTACCGGCGCCGGTGTCGAGGGGTCAGACGGCGTCGATGGGGATGAGTGAGTCACTGTTTCTGCACCTTTCGGAGGGGATTTCAGACAGCAGGGATCCCAGATCGATTATGTCATCGATCCGCAGGCACTCACTCCATCGGCAGCGATGCCCTGACCTCGAAACCACGGTGTTGAGTCGGCCCCACCGGCAGGCTCCCGTCCAAGGCTTCGACGCGTTCGCGCATCCCCTGATGCCGAAACCTCCGCCGAGGTGGCTGTGCCCACCCGCGTCCGTCCCCGTGAACACTCACGTCTCGAGGATCTTGTCGAAGCTGGGACTGCGCGACCGTACCCAGATCGTCGTCGCCGCCGACGACTCCGGGCTGGTCGTCGCCGGGAGCTGAGCGGCGCGGCTCGGAGAGGGGCGTGGGCGGGGGACGCCGGCTCGTTGACTACTCGCGGGCGAAGCCGGCGCCGAGGTCCTTGACGATGGTCTCCGCCGATCCTTCCTGGGCGCTGCGGTAGCCGGTCCCGGCCCACAAGTGCAGGCCGTGCGGGTCATCTGACTTCTTCGCCGCGGACCGGAATTCCTTGGTCAGATGGTGCACCGCAGGGTAGGCATCGACGGCGATCGAGTCGAACGTCCGCACGAAGTCATTGACCAGTGCCCGCGCCGGCCGTCCCGTGAACGCCCTGGTCAGCCGCGTCTCCGTGAACTCGTCGGCGGCGAGCGCGGCCCGATGCGTCGGTGCTGTGCCCGCCTCGTCGGAGCGCAGCAGCAGGGTGCCGACGACGACGGCGCTCGCCCCAGCACCGAGGAGGTCACCCACCATTGCCTCACCGTCGACTCCGCCTCCGGCTGCCACGGGCAGGTCCACCTCGGCGAGGATGTCACGGACGAGATCGACGGTCGCGCGGTCTTCGATGGTCCGCGTCGGATCGGCCGTACCCGAATGTCCGCCGGCACGCGGCCCCTGGACGATGAGCCCGTCGACCCCGACTTCGGAGGCCGCACGGGCCTCGGGGACCGACGTGACGGTGGCGACGACCTGAGTGCCGACGGCGTGGAGGCGGTCGACCGCCTCGGCGGTGGGCAGATTGAAGGTCAGCGAGACCAGAGGAACAGGGTGCTCGGTGAGCCAGTCGAGCTTGTCGTCGAAATGGTCGTCATCCTCGACCGGCTCGTGATCGAGCGTGATCCCGCGGGCGGCCGCGGCTGGTTCGAGCGCCCTGACGAAGTCATCGAAAGCCTCGCGATCGACGGGGACGGGATTCGGAGCGAAGAGGTTGACGCCGAAGTTCGAGGTCGTCTCACGCATCCGTGTGATAAGCGGAGCGAGGGCCTCGACGGTGAGATAGCCGCCCGCGACGAAGGGGAATCCGCCGGCCCGGGCGACCGCCTCGGTGAGCTCGGGCGTCGTCGTCCCACCGGCCATGGGCGCACCGATGATGGGCAGTGAGGTCTTCGCGAAGGCGATCGTCACGGTTCTCTCCTTTTAACGGCGAGCCCGGGCTCGGCGGCTGGCGCCGAGCGAGGCGGCCGCGTGGTCGGGCGTGCTCACCGCCATTCTCACACGACCTGCCGCGGCGAATATGAGGTGGTTGGTCGACGGTATCCCTCGGAAGTATCGATCGGCGGGGCAGAGACTGTCCCTGGCAGTCCTCACCGACTCGGCGGCTCTGTTCGACCTGTCTCACTCCGACCGACCGCTGGAGAATCTGCTGTCGTCCGCACACGGGTGCGCCGGTATTCGCTGACAACGAGCGCATCGCCTCGGCGATTCTCGACGCTGTGTCGGCGGCGTCTGACCGTCGGGTGCTCCTCGCCGGGTGAACGGCCGAGACCGGTCGCCACGGGGGCCGGTCGCCCGGGACAGCGAGCCGCCTCGGCGAAGAACTGGCGTCGGTAGGACCACGGTCACATGGGACGGCGAGCCGACTCGGCGGGTGATGATGACGTTTAGCGTCGAAAGATGACGGACATTATGACGTGGAATGACCGCGCGTGTCATGGAGCGCGCGCGTGGGGTCCACGGCAGATCAGACTGATGGTGACCGCAGAAGCAGCGGTCACCATCTGTGAAGGAAGGATCCGCCGTGAGTTCATTTGCCACCGAGCCCACAACACCCGCCGGAATCTCGACCCGATCGGTGCACTCGGGAGCTATGCCCGAAGCGCACACGGGTTCGGTTGTGGCTCCGATCTTCCAGACCTCGACCTTCATGATGGACACCCCGGGCGACACTCGCGCAGGCTTCGACTACGCGCGCACCGGCACCCCGAACCGCAGCGACCTCGAAGAGGCACTGTGCGTACTCGAGAATGCGACGTTCGCAGCCGCGGTCAACTCAGGCACGTCCGCCGAAGTGGCGGTGTTCTCCGCGCTGCTGGGACCCGGTGATGAGATCATCATTCCCCGCGACGTCTACGGCGGCACGTACCGCCTGCTGAAGAACGAATACGAACGGTGGGGCGTGGGCATCCGTACCGTCGACCTCACCGATACGACTGCGCTGGCGGCCGCAATCAGCGAGAAGACCGCGATCGTGTGGGTCGAGACGCCGAGCAACCCCGGCCTCGACATCGTCGACATCGCCGAGACCGCTCGGCTCGCGC
>NZ_JBQDYQ010000088.1:0-8452 GCF_052105255.1 Brevibacterium sp. | reverse complement strand
GATATCCGGCACGCAGGGCCGGTTCTACGCCCTCTGCGTCGTGGAGTCCGTACCATCGATGTGGAGGAAGTTCACGGATCAGTGAGGTTCCGCCTCGCACCGCAGCGGCAAGGTCATCAACGCCGTGCGCGGAGGCCGCAATCGCTCCGACTCCGCGTACTGCCAATGTCCCAAGGCTGGTGACTGGTTTGTCCACCGTCGTCCCGACAAATTCATCCGGCGGGCTCGAGAGAACGACATGAGCGTTAACACCGCCGAAACCGAACGAAGACACCCCCGCGCGGCGTGATCGATCAGAATCGGGCCACTCAGTAGCGGTACGGACAATGCGGCGAGTGGCCGACTCCGGCCCCCGCAGCTCCGCCTCTTCGAGGCCGGGAGTCGCAGGGATCACACCATGCCGCAGAGCGAGCACGACTTTAAGCATGCTGGTGAAACCGGCGACAGTGAGGAGGTGCCCGACGTTGCCCTTGACGGACCCGAGCAGGGGGACGGCATCGCCGAAATACTCCGCGAGTCCAGACAATTCAACCTCGTCGCCGAGCGGGGTACCAGTGGCATGACACTCGATGTAATCGGGGAGTCCTCCAGGGTCGCTGTCGCCGTAAGCGCGTCGGTAGACGTCAAGTTGTCCGGCCATGGAAGGAGCGAGTAGATGGGTTCCCGAACCGTCATTGCCAAGCGCGGCGGTGTCTACTGTCGCCAGCACGTCGTCACCATCGGCGAGTGCCTCATCCAGACGTCGCAGGACGAATGCCCCCGCACCCTGTCCAGTGACGATTCCTTCGGATTCCGAGTGAAAGGGAAGGCTTAGCTCTCCGCCCGGGTATGCCTTCAGGTCAGAGAATGAGAGATGGATGAGTACCGAGTCGGGTGCGCAAATCGACCCGACAACAACCGTGTCCGCACTGCCCGTGCGTAACTGCTCACAGCCGAGCGCGAGACTGTAGAGAGCGGAGGCACAGGCCGCGTCCACCGCGAGTCTAGGGCCGCCGATATTGAAGGCGTCGGCAACGAGAGTCGCCGGGGCCGAGGCAGGCCAGAGGGCATCAGGGCCGCGCCGATGGGTGTCGTCGTTGTCCGGAATCGAGAGGCCTGCATTCCGTAACCCTGCGGCGACGTCTCTCCTGATCAGCGGTAGGCATCGTTCCGTTGACTCCAGGGTGGGGAACGAGTAATTTCCGAACACTAATCCGGTTCGGGCGAGTCGCGGATCTTCTGGGAGTAGCCCTGCCGAAGCCAGCGCTCTTCTAATGGCGTAAATGCTCCAAGTTACCACCCGACCACCTTCGACAAGACGTCCAGGGGGGACAGCAAGACCTTCGAGGTCGATCTCAGGTTCATCGACGAAGCCAGCACGGGTGTCGGTGATTCGATGAGTATTGTCACCCCATCCTCCCGGGGCGGCAGGGTCGATACCGAAATCGGCGGCCGACCCCGGGCGTCGGCTGTCGACGCCCCTCTCAAGGTTCGTCCAGAACTCCTCGGGCGTGTGAGCTCCGGGCAGTAAACAGGACATGCCGACGATAGCGATCTTCGATGTCTCGGTCATGTGAATCCTTTGATCAGCTGACGTGGTGGCCCGCGAATAGGGTCGCGAGCCGGGGACTACTTACGGTTCTCACTTCGTTCATCACGAGCAGCACGGCGCCATCACTGGTAAGCGCAGTGACATCTGTAGTTACGATGGGTGCAACACTGTCGCGGACACGCACGTCGATATACCAATGGCTGTTGCGTGGCGGTCGGCGGTAGACCCGAACCTCTGCTACGGACGATGGGAGGCAGGATTGACCCGTCTCCCGCTGCGCCGCCACAAGGGCCGCTTGGAGGAGCAGGTCGGCATCGGCGGGGTCAAAATCCGCCGTCCCCCATGCCCCGTCGGCAGGTGAAGCCCCTGTGGAGTGTGCCTCGAAAACGAGGTGCCCTGGGGAGTCATGGAGAGTCTGTTTGAGCCCCCGCAGCTTAGGGCCGTGGAAAAGTGTGCCGTCCTCATAGTTCACTGGTGTCCCGGCACCATCGTCGGTGAACCGAGTCATCTGAGAATCGGTGATCAACGGGGATTCGTCAACAATCGCTCGGAACCGTACCCGCCCGCTGTCATCGCGGAGGACCGTTTCGCGTCGTCCTCCGTCCTCGGGTTCGCAGAACTCTACGATTACAGACTCCGGTCGCATGTCGTCAAACGCGATGCCCTTGACGACTTCAAAGTCCCGTAACCCCGTCGCAGGAGCCTCGCCGCTGAAGCCTGCCGACCGAAGAAACAGGCCCATGACGGCCGTCGCGGGAAGCACGGATTCCTCGCCGATTCTATGGTCGAGTACGAGGGGCTCGGTAACGACTGTGTCGAGCCGTCGACGCAACGAGATCGACCTCGGAGCACGCACGACGGATGTGTTCCCCGAGAGCGGTAATTCCGGTCCCACTCCAACCACGACATCGGCAGAGCGCTCCCGGCCCAACTGCTCCACAAGCTGAGCCACACCGACTTCGAGAGGTATCAGCGGAACTCCTCGATCTGCAAACATCGCTGCCAAAGCCGGAGTCACCATTCCCCCATTCCACGCACTCCAGTCAATCGCAGTTACTGCGGTGTCCGGATGACGGGAGCGAAGAGAGACAGCAACCTTGTTGAGCGCCTCGTTGGCCATCCCATAGGCCGCCTGCCCCTGGTTTCCGAAGAAGCCAGCCGTCGAGGAAAAGAGCACGATGTGCCGGAGGGGAACTCCGTCGAGTGCATCGAGTAGGCCGGAGAGTCCCGCGATTTTGGTGTGCAAAACTCGGGTTACATCGGCCCCCTTCGCTTCCCGAATAAGGGAGTCTTTAATGATACCTGCACCATGCACGACTCCAGTAATTCTTTCACGCCAAGGGCTTACCGCCGCGGCGATCGCATCGCGGTCATCGACATCGACGGCGAGATAATCGGCCTGAACGCCCGCGAGACGCGCCTGATGGAGAGTCTCCCGAATCTCGCGCGCAGCCTGGATCGGGTGCACCATCAATTCGACAGCCTTAGGGGTCGCTTTTTCCGTTGCTGCGAGAGCGGTGGCCGCAGCTCGACGAAGCTGATCGTTACTCACCCCTGTTGCCCATTCCGGCTCGTCCGAGAGTGAACTTCGACCGAGGAGAAGTAAATCGCACCCGTATGCTCGGGCGAGACCAAGAGCGCAGGACGCAGTGACCCCGCGGCCCCCGCCGGTTACCACGAGCAGATCGCCGCGTGCTGGAGGGTCTACCTCATTTAGGTCCGGAATCAGCGACTCGTCTGCCTCCGGTCCAGCGACAACAGTCATTCGTCGGCCGACTGCGTTGATTCCGACCTCATGGATTGAGGTATCGACGTCACAGGCCTCGGCAAGTATCCACGCCGCAGCCTGTCGCGGATCAGCACTCGGGTCGATGTCGACGGATCGGCAATACACCTCAGGAGCTTCGATGGCAAAAGTCTTTACTAATCCGGATATTCCGGCCAGAGCCGCCGTGTCGGGGTCAGCCGAGCCAGAGTAGCCGTGGGCACCGTCTACCGCCGTGACGGTAAGCAATGCCCGACGTCCAGCGGCAGGCTTATCCACCTCGAGAGGTTCCACCAGGTCCGCCGCTGCGAGCATTGCCTCCGTCAGTGATGAGACAGAGTTCTGCGCATTGTGGGGGGGCGTAGGAGATTCGTCGGCTCCCACGAAGACGACAGCAAGATCTACTTGCGTATCTACGTTCTGGGAAACGTTCCACCCCTGCTCTTCGAGTAGACGGATCAACGCAGTGGATACTTCGCCTGACTGACCGATCACGACGGCCCGGGAACCAGAAACGAAAGCACCGACTTCTTCGTCGACCGCAGAAAGTCGTCGGGGAATGACGTGGAAACGTCTGCACCATTCCCGACTGCCCTCCGCGGTCAGATCACTTTTGGGTCAGAATTCACCGCACTACTCCCGGTCAGGTACTCCCCGATTTCGCTAAGCGTGCGCATTCCCCCCATCGTTTCCGGGTCTGCTGAGTCGGAGCTCGGAACCCGGTCCCTGAGAGCACTCATGATCTCCACCCGCTTGATAGAGTCGATGCCCAGATCGGCTTCAAGATCCATCTCGGGATCGAGCATGTCGGCCGGGTACCCCGTTTTCTCTGCGACGATACCAAGTAAGACGTCAGAAACAGACTCAGTTTCTATGACATCGTCTGAGTCGGGTGCGGAGGTAGCGGACGAAGTGGGTGTCGAGGTCTGATCGTCGGAAACCTTTTGCACGGTAGCAGCCTGGGGCTCGTCGACTACGATCTCATCTACCAGACCAGCGGATGCTGGTGCGGTCTCAGGCGATGCGACGGTCGATCCTGAGCTGGAAGTTGTTGGAGCGGAAGGAAGCTCAAGGTCGTTGCTGCGCACGCTCGGCTTCGGGTGGGAACGATTCGGGACCACGGCGGCGTGCCCACTGTCGTCCCCAACGAAGGAGCGGATAACATCAGCCGCCACCGCGTGGCTGTGACCGATGGCAGTACTCTGATCGGCGACCGCGCGCATCGCGTCGACTGCTAGCTCCCAGTCTCGCCCGATTCTGGAGTCCGATTCAAGGATGTGGGCCAGTCGTTCAGCCACTTTCAGCTGACTGCCGAGGTAAGTGCGGTGCATGGCAAGGTGCTCGTCTGCGACCTCGCTGATCAAATCTCTGTCAGCCGCGCGCGGCGCTGGCGCGGAGGTAGGCGATGAGGTCGTTCCGTCAGCCACCGTAGGTGATGCATTCAGTGCCGCCTCGAACTCGCTGACACGATCATCAGGCTGGTAGTTAGTTCCGTCAAGCATGATTGTCATTCCGTTCTTCTGGTCGATATTGGTGGCGGGGTCGAGGTCCATTTGAGGATCGGAAAGGGAGAAACCGAGAACTGCTAGCCGGGCTACAAGCGCAGACAACGAACGCTCGGAGTCTCCCCGAGGACCGGCGTCGGCAGAAAGCACAGTCACGTCATCAGCATCGGCGAGAATCTGTTCAACGAGACCACCGAGAACAGATCTCGGACCGAATTCGATGAACACGCGGATGCCAGACTCGTACAGCTCGCGAACCCGTCCCTCGAACTGGACGGGTTCAGCTAGTTGTTGACCGAGGACGGCACGATTCAAATCTGGGTCTTCCCCGTATTCTGCGTCTTCTGTGCACGAGAGAACCGGGAATTCGGGACTGCCAATCGTCTCATCCACTAAATTAGCGCCGAAGCGTTCGATGGCGTGGTGTATGAGCGGAGTGTGAAACGCGGCACCTACTGGGAGCCGACGGGCCGTCCAGCCACGACTTTCAGCCCGTGTCACAAAGGCGTCAACCGAGTCACTGGCTCCACCGATGACGGTCTGCGCCGGACCGTTGAGATTGCAGATCCACACGTCATCAAGACTGTCAACTTCCGCACGGACATCGTCGGCAGAAGCGCCGATCGCCGCCATGGTTCCCAAGTCGTCGAGGTGCTCTGGTCGGTCGGCCATCGCTTGGCCGCGGGCTTGCGCAAGGCGGTGCAGGGCGGCGGTGTCGATGGAACCAGCCGCCCAGAGAGCCGAGAGTTCGCCGAAGCTGTGGCCAAGACCAGCAGCCGGCGCGAATCCGAGTTCGGAGAGAAAACGGTATTGTCCGACTGTGATGGCCGCGAGGGCAGCCTGGGCACGGTCGGTTCGCCGCAGCTGAGAATCCTGGGACTGCGCCTCTGCGTCGTCAAATGGGTGGGGCGGGAAAATGTGTCGCGATAGCGGATCGTACGACGGCGACGCGAGGCTTGCCTCATCGAATGCTCGTCGGATAACCGGGTGTCGCAAGGCAGCGAACGCTCCCATTCCGACATACTGGCTGCCCTGGCCTGCGAAGAGTGCAGCTGCTCGGCCTGAGGCAGTACCAAGACGGAACCACCCTGCTGGCAAGTCAATCGCATCCGTTTCGCTGTCCCGGATAGCGGCGGACAACCGTTCGCGCCACACCTCGATCTCTTCTGCGGTTCCGACGACGGCTGCGCGTGCAGTCCCTGGCGCAGTCCACGCGCTTCCAGTGGGTTCAGCGTCCATCGCCTCAAGGAGTCCTGCTCGGTCTTCGGCAGTCCAGAATGCAACCGCGATCCGTTTCTCCAAGGGCGCTTCCACATCATCTCCGTGTTCGGTGAGAACAACGTGAAAATTGGTCCCACCGAAACCGAACGATGACACTGCGGCGGCACGTGAAGGGCGGTCCGGCTCCACGACCCACGGGCGGGCACGTGTGCCGACATGAAACGGACTCTTCGGACCGTTGGCGGCGTCTGTCGGGTCTGTGACGTTTATCGTGGGGGGCATCACCTTCTGGTGCAAGGCCAGAGCGGCCTTGATGAGCGACGCCGCACCAGCAGCCGCTTTGGTGTGTCCGATCTGGGACTTGACACTACCTACGGCCGCGTGTGAAGGAGTATCACTGACGGTGAAGACCTCCGCAAGTGACTCTAGTTCCGTCCGATCTCCGACCGCGGTCCCAGTTCCATGACACTCGATCAATCCAATCTCACCCGGGTCCAACCGGGCATCGTCGTAGGCACGTCTCAGCGCGACAACCTGTCCCTCCTTGCGGGGGGCGTAGATACTCTTGTACCGACCGTCGCTGGACGATCCCATGCCGCGCAGGACCGCATAGATGCGATCCCCATCGCGCTCAGCATCCTCCAACCGTTTGAGTGCGATCATCCCGGTTCCCTCACCGATGAGGGTTCCGTCGTTCTCCTTATCGAATGGTCGGATTAGGCCCGAGCGGGATAGTGCTGGGGTTTTTGAGAAGCACATATACATGAGTATCGTGTTCTCGGCATCACAACCTCCGGTAAGCATGAGGTCGGCTCGACCCAACACGAGTTCATCGACGGCCGTCCTCACAGCCGCCAGAGAGCTCGCACACGCCGCGTCTACCGTGCAGTTTACGCCACCGAGATCTAGGCGATTAGCTACCCTGCCGGCTACAACGTTTCCAAGCATTCCTGGAAAAGAATTTTCCTCCCACGGGGCGTAGGCTTTAACGAATGTATCTGTGATGTAGTCAACGGTCTGCTCATCCAGCCCGCAAGCCTCGACCACCCTGCGCAGTGTCGGAGTCTGGAGCCGGGTGGATAATGGCTGAGTAAGTGAGTTCGCTCCCGTGATACCGAGGACCACTCCGGTCCGCGAACTGTCGTACCAGTCGGAACCGGGAGCCCCCGCGTCCTCGAGAGTAGCTTTAGCCACTCCCAGAGAGAGCAGCTGCAGTACGTCGGTCACACCAATCACCGAAGGTGGCATACCCCATTCTATCGGATCGAAAGGGACCGACGGGATGAATCCACCGCGGGTGCAATATATCTTGTCCGGCATAGTGGGGTCCGGATCGAAATAGTCCTGGGGATCCCAGTGCGAGGCGGGCACATCTGTGATGCAGTCTTCGCCGCGGACGATGTTGGACCAAAATTGACCAAGGTCGGCAGACCTCGGGTAGAGGCCTCCGAGACCCACAATGGCTACTGGAGTGTCGGCGAGATGGTGGCCTGTTAGAGACATGATGAGGCTCCAATGAGGTTGTCAGAGAATGGAGATGAGTGCGTCGGTGATCTTCCGGACAGCGTCCGGGTGATTAACCATGCTGTAGTGATCGCCAGGTACATCGACGATATTCAGACCATCACTGATCTGGTCCCACCCCATGTGTTGATCGTCGACCAGCAGGCTGTGGTCAGGACGGACGAGAGTTGTAGTAACGCGGCACGAAGGAGCGGAGTGCTCTCCGGCCAGTCGGTTGTTGCGGTGTAGACCGGCAACGAAGACTTTAAACACCTTGTTCAGCCCTTCGATAGATGCAGATCCGACTGGGGCCGCTCGTTCGCGAGCACGCTCGAGCACGACGAGCAATGCACCATCCTGGTCCTTATCCAGGAAGTTGGCCGTCGACAAACCAAGGTCGACTCCTTGTTTTGCCGAAAGATACATAGAGAACCAGTCGAAAGCCTGAGCCCGATCGGTTCCGGAAAGTTCGCGAGCGTCACCGACCTCCCAAACATACCCGGGCACCGCTGCGATACTGTCGAGCAAGCAGAGTCCCGCCGGGAGTTCGTCGTCGGTTAGCCTCCGAAGTGTACTATTAGCGACCACACCACCGAATGACCAACCCGCCAGAAGCCACTTCGACGTAAAATCGAGGTGCGTGCGCAACTCCCGCTCCACATCAGCTGCCAGCGAGTCAACAGTGAGTGATCCGTCGCCCTGCCCCAAAGCCTCAAGTAGGTATTCGCGGGTTTTGTCCAACTCGATTACGGTGAGCTCACCTCCCCATTGCTCCCGGAGTTCCGTCCAGACGGAGGGATCCATCGCGCCCGGATGGATCATCGCGAGCGGGACCGCTGGTGGTCCCTCGGAATCAACATCAAGCACTGGCGCTCACCTCTACAATGTAGGCGGAAAGCTCTCGGATAGTCGGGTGGTACCACAAAG
>NZ_JBQDYQ010000087.1:0-8923 GCF_052105255.1 Brevibacterium sp. | reverse complement strand
GCCCGCTACACCATCCCGCTGCCGGGCAAGGGCGAAGCGAAGCGCGCGATCCTCGAGACCTACACCAAGGAGCACTCGGCCGAATACCAGGCCCAGGCGCTCATCGACCTCGCCCGTAAGCTCGGCGGACAGATCGAGGACCTGACGAAGATCAAGCGCATCGTCATCCATACCTCGCACCACACCCACAACGTCATCGGCACCGGTGCGAACGATCCGCAGAAGATGGATCCTCGTGCCAGCCGCGAGACCCTCGACCACTCGATCATGTACATCTTCGCCGTGGCTATGCAGGACCAGGGCTGGCACCACGAGCACTCCTATGCTCCCGAGCGCGCCGGCCGTCCCGACACCGTCGAACTGTGGCACAAGATCGAGACCACCGAGGATCCCGAGTGGACCCGCCGCTACCACTCGATCGACCCCAACGAGAAGGCCTTCGGCGGACGCGTGGAGATCGAATTCGAAGACGGCTCGACGTTGACCGACGAGATCGCCGTCGCCGACGCCCACCCCTTCGGTGCCCGTCCCTTCGCCCGTGCGAACTACATCGAGAAGTTCAAGACCCTGGCCGAGGGCATCGTCTCCGACTCGGAGCAGACTCGCTTCCTCGATCTCGCCGAGAACCTCGAGAGCCTCGACGCCAAGGGCGTTGCGGAACTGAGCTTCGTCGTCGACGGACTCGAGCACAGCGGTTCGAAGGGCATCTTCTGATGCTCGGCGCACAGGCAACCCCCGCCGAGCGCCGCGCCACGTTCCGCGAGCTGCTCGCAGGCGACGAGATCGTCCAGTTCCCCGGCGCCATCAACCCGATCAATGCTCAGATCATCGAGCAGACCGGCTTCGAGGGTGTCTACATCTCCGGTGGCGCGTTCTCCGCGGCCATGGGTCTGCCCGATATCGGGCTGACCACCCTGACCGAGGTGGCCGACCACGGACGCAATATCGCCCGAGTGACGAACCTGCCGACCTTCATCGACGCCGACACCGGATGGGGCGAAGCCATGAACGTGGCCCGCACCATCCAGGAGTTCGAGGACGCCGGAATCTCGGGCATGCACCTGGAGGACCAGGTCAACCCGAAGCGCTGCGGCCACCTCGACGGTAAGGAGGTCGTGACCGCGGCCGAGATGTCCAAGCGCATCAAAGCCGCCGTCAAGGGGCGCCGAGACGAGAACTTCGTCATCTGCGCCCGCACCGACTCCCGCGCCGGGGAAGGTCTCGACGCCGCCATCGACAGGGCGAAGGCCTACGCCGATGCGGGAGCGGACATGATCTTCCCCGAAGCGATGCGAGACTTGGGCGAATTCGAGAGATTCGCCTCGGCCGTCGATGTGCCGATCCTGGCGAACATGACGGAATTCGGAAAGAGCGAACTGTTCACGACCGAACAGTTGGCGAATGTCGGAGTCAAGCTTGTGATCTACCCGGTCACGACTCTGCGTATCGCCATGGGTGCGATCAAATCGGGCCTGCAGACCATTCGGGACAAGGGCACTCAGGTGGACCTGCTCGAGGGCATGCAGACCCGTGCGGACCTGTATGACACGATCGACTACTCGGCGTACAACGAGTTCGACGCCGCAGTATTCAACTTCTCACAGGAGGGTCACCAGTGACCGAAGAAATCAAGAAGGGCCTCGCCGGTGTCGTGGTCGACACCACCGCAGTGTCCAAAGTGGTCCAGGAGACCAACTCGCTGACCTACCGCGGCTACCCCGTGCAGGAGCTCGCCGCCAAGCGCAGCTTCGAGGACGTCGCCTACCTCATCTGGAACGGCGAACTGCCCACCGAGGCGCAGCTGGCAGAGTTCCAGGAACGCGAGCGCTCCCAGCGTGAGATCGATGACAAGCTCGTCGAACTCATCCTCGGCCTGCCCAAGGACTGCCACCCGATGCACGTCGTGCAGACGGCTGTGGCCTACCTGGGCGCCGTCGATCCCGAGGCCGACACCGAGGGAGCCGAGGCGAACCTCGCGAAGGCCGAGCGTCTCTACGCCCAGCTGCCGACGATTGTGGCCATCGACCACCGTCGCCGTCACGGCCTCGACCCCGTCGCCCCGACGAAGGACCTCGGCTACGCCGCGAACTTCTTCAAGATGGTCTTCGACGAAGTTCCCGCCGAGGAAGTCGTGCGCTGCTTCGACGTGTCGATGATCCTCTACGCCGAGCACTCGTTCAACGCCTCGACCTTCACCGGTCGCGTCATCACCTCGACCACATCGGACCTGTACTCGGCAGTCGCCGGTGCCGTCGGGGCGCTCAAGGGCCCGCTGCACGGCGGAGCGAACGAAGCCGTCATGGCGATGCTCGAAGAGGTCGGCACCGCCGACAGGGCTTCGGCCTGGATCGACGAGGCACTGGCCAAGAAGGCGAAGATCATGGGCTTCGGCCACCGCGTGTACAAGAACGGCGATTCGCGCGTTCCCACCATGCGCAAGGCCTTCGAGGACATGGTCGCCGTCAAGGGTGCGAACGATCTGCTCGATCTGTACAACACCTTCGAAGAGAACTTCGTCGAGCGCAAGGGCATCTACCCGAACCTCGACTATCCCTCGGGCCCGGCCTACCACCTCATGGGCTTCGACACCGAGCAGTTCACCCCGATCTTCGTGATGGCCCGCATCACCGGCTGGACCGCTCATATCTTCGAGCAGCAGGCGAACAACGCTCTCATCCGTCCCCTGAGCGCCTACGACGGTGAGGACCAGCGCGAGGTTCCCGACAACCGAGGCTGACCCCTCGAAAGGCAGAACACACATATGAGACCAGACGGTTCATACCGTCCGGTCGATCTCGAGGGTTTCGACTTCACCGTCTCCGGTGGGGTCGGAACCCTCGTCATTGATCGGACCGAGAAACGCAACGCGCTCTCCCGGCCCATGTGGCGGGCGCTGCCGCAGATCATCGCGAACGTGGATGCCGACGATTCGATCGGCGCGCTGGTGATCACGGGGGCCGGCGGACATTTCTCCGCCGGTTCGGACATCGCCGACCTCAACGTCGCACTCGCGGACTTCTGGGAACTCAACTCCACCGCTGAGGCGGCCCTGGCGAACTCGCGGACACCGACGATCGCCGCCATCACCGGCAACTGCGTGGGCGGGGGAACGGAGATCGCCGCGGCCTGCGATATCCGCATCGCCGCCCGCGGATCGATCTTCGGCGTCACCGCAGCCAAGCTCGGACTCGTCTACCCGGTCGGACCCACGAAGCGACTGGCTCGAATCCTCGGTGATGCCTGGGCGAGATATCTGCTCATCACGGCCTCGATCGTGAAGTTCGAGACGTTGGCCGAACTCGGATTCTTCCACGAGGTCTCCGACAGCCCGCTTGAGACGGCGCAGGCTCTGGGGGAGCGGATCGTGGGACTGTCCCGGCTCAGCCAGGTCGGAGCCAAGGCGATCCTCGACGGTGATCTGACCGAGGGCACACAGCCGCCTCGGTGGCTCGATGATGCCTACCGTGCGGAGATCACCCGCGGCCAGGAGGCGTTCTTCGCCAAGGAACCGCCGGAATTCGGTTTCACCAAATCTGCTTGGCAGAACGGTTCCTGAGTTCGTGGGCAAGGAGTCCCGAGGAGAGGATAAACTGAGCGAATGCGCCTAGCAGTCCTCGATATCGGCTCCAACAGCGTCCACCTCCTGGTCGTCGACGCCCACGTCGGAGCGCCGCCCCTGCCGGCCACCTCGCACAAGGAGGTGCTCCGGCTCGCAGAATACTTGGGCGACGACGGTTCGATCGATGCCGAAGGTCAGGAACGACTGCGTTCCTTCATCACCGATGCCGTCGAGATTGCCGAAGACCAAGGGGCGGAGCAGATCCTCGCATTCGCCACCTCGGCGGTCAGGGAAGCTCCGAACGGGGTCGGCCTCATCGAATCGATCAACGCCCAGCTCGGGGTCACCCTCAACGTCATGTCCGGCCGTGACGAAGCCCGCGTGACCTTCCTCGCCGCCCGCCGCTGGTTCGGGTGGTCGGCTGGGAAGATCCTGCTGCTCGACATCGGCGGCGGTTCATTGGAGATCGCGGCGGGTCAGGACGAGTACCCGCAGGCAGCCGTGTCGGTTCCGCTCGGTGCCGGACGCACCTATTCGGATTTCCTCCCTGACCCGGTGCCCACTGCGGACGACATCCACCGGCTGCGCAAGCATGCCCGGGCGCAGATCGGACGCATCGCCGGTGACATCAACAGGGTCGGAGTGCCCGACCAGGTCGTCGGGTCGTCGAAGACCTTCCGCTCCCTGGCCCGCATCGCCGGTGCCGCCCCGAGCGGAGACGGAATCTACGCTCCGCGCAAGCTCTTCCGCCGCGACCTCGACGGCATCATCGATACCCTCGCCTCCCGCACCCCCGAGGAACGGGCAACCCTTCCGGGCGTGTCCGAAGCCCGTGCCGGTCAGGTGCTGGCCGGAGCGATCGTCGCCGAGGCGGCCTTCACGATCTTCGACATCGGCGTCATGAACATCTCCCCATGGGCGCTGCGTGAAGGCATCATCATGCGCAAACTCGACCTCCTCGACTCGGCCGAGCAGTCCTCGGCGATGCGCGTCGAACCTGTCGCCGCCCTGGACTGAGCCGCTGTCGGGCCGTACTCCCGTGTTCCCCGGAATCGGCAGCCGCCCGCGGGGCCGCCGACCGGTATCGGAATTCAGGTTCACCTGCTAGTTTTTGATTAGTCGCCGAGGCGGCACCTGCACTGATCTGCCCGTGCCGGCCTCGGGCGAAGTCCGAAACGTCTGACAGAAAGCACGAACCAGCTGATGCGAAATGGTGAGCTGTCCCCGAACTTCCGTGACCAGGCTCTGGAGACCCTGAAGACGACAAGTGCGGCGGACCCGCTCGACGTCTTCGTCGTCGGTGGGGGAGTCACCGGAGCAGGATCGGCCTTCGACGCAGCCACCCGCGGACTCAAGGTCGGTGTCGTCGACGCGAAGGACTGGGCCTCGGGAACCTCATCCCGGTCCTCGAAGCTCATGCACGGCGGACTCCGCTACCTCGAGATGCTCGACTTCAAACTCGTCGCCGAGGCGCTGAAGGAACGCGACCTGCTGCTCCAGCACACCGCGCCTCACCTCGTCGAACCCGTCGCTTTCGTCTTCCCCTTCGAGCACCGCCTCATCGATCGGGCCTTCATCGGCTCCGGTGTGCTCCTCTACGACACGATGGCCACCCGACCGGGTCGCAAACGCGCCGTGCCGATGCATCGTCACCTGGGAAAGAAGGCGCTGAGCGCGCACTTCCCGGGACTGGCCGACGACGCCGCCGTCGGCGCCCTGGAATACTATGACGCGAAGGTCGACGACGCCCGCTTCGTCATGACCCTGGTCCGCTCGGCCGTGAGCTACGGGGCCGCTGCCGCCAACCACGTCTCCGTCATCGGCTACCTCCACGACGGCGACCAGGTCACCGGCGTCCACGCCCGGGACGAGATCACCGGTGAAGAATTCGACATCCACGCCCGCCGCACCATCCTCGCCGGAGGCGTCTGGACCGAAGAGCAGCAGGATCTGGCGAAGGCCGACGCCGGACTCAAGGTGCTCGCCTCCAAGGGCGTGCACATCACCGTGGCCGAAGACAAGATCAAGGCCGACCCGAACACCGGAATCATCTCGAAGACAGAGAAATCCGTCCTCTTCGTCATCCCGTGGGAAGGCTACTGGGTCATCGGCACCACCGACACTCCGTGGAACGAAGACGTCGACGCACCGGTGGCGACATCGCAGGACATCGACTACCTGCTCGAACATGCCAACGCCATCCTCGCCGACAAACTCACCCGCGACGACGTCATCGGCGTCTACTCCGGACTGCGCCCGCTGCTCCAACCGGTGGTCAAGGAAGGACAGGCCTCGACGAAGGTCTCCCGCGAACACACCGTGATGGAAGTCGAACCGGCCCTGGCCGCAATCGCCGGCGGCAAGTTCACCACCTACCGAGTGATGGCCGAAGACGCCGTCGACTTCGTCCTCGGCGACGATGCGAAGGACCGCAGGTCGCTGACCGAATCCGTGCCGCTGCTCGGCGCCCAGGGGGTGGGTGCGCTGCGGCGCGGTCAATCCGGGATCGTGGAGAAGTACGGGTGGGACGAAGACCGCGTCAAACGACTCATCCGCCGCTATGGCACCCTCATCGAGGAGCTGCTCGACCTCGTCGATGAGGATCCGGAGCTCGGTCAGCCGTTGGACGGTGCCGAACGCTACCTGCGCGTCGAAGCCCACTACGCGGCCGCCGCGGAGGGGGCCGTCGACCTCGGCGACATCCTCGAGAGGCGAATGCGGCTGAACTACGAATCCCGGGACCGGGGAAAGAACGCCGCCGAGGCGGTCGCGGCCATCGTCGCACCCGTCCTCGGCTGGGACGACGACCGTCGGGCGGCCGAAGTCAAGGCGTTCAAAGCCCACGTCGACGCCCAGGTCGCGGCCGAGTCCACCGACGATGACGCCTCGGCGGCGGCCCTGGTCGGTGCGACCCTCCACTGAACCGTTCACAGCGAAGTGCGCGACCGCAACCGAATACCGACCGACCTCGGAGCGCCCTCCGGGGCGCCCAACGACCGGAGAACCCACCGGAAAGACAAACAACAGGAGTTTGTGAGATATGGGCACCATCTTCCTCTACGAGATCGCCGGTACCGCAATGCTTATGCTGCTCGGCGTCGGCGTCGTTGCCAACGTCGTCCTGACCAAGACCAAAGGCAACGGCGGCGGCTGGCTGCTGATCTCCTTCGGATGGGGCCTCGGCGTCTTCGCCGGTGTCTTCGTCGCATACAAGACCGGAGCGCACCTCAACCCCGCCGTGACCTTCGGTATCCTCGCCAGCGGGGCGAGCGAATATGCCGAGGGCATCCCCGTCAACGTCGCCAACACTTTGGCCTATCTCGCCGCCGAACTCATCGGTGCGATGATCGGTGCAGTCCTCGCTTGGACGGTGTACAAGAAGCACTACGACGAGGAGAAGGACGCGGGCAACATCCTCGGCACCTTCTCCACCGGGCCGGAGATCCGCTCCTACGGCTGGAACTTCGTCACCGAAGTCGTGGCCACGTTCGTGCTTGTCATAGTCATCCTCCTGTTCGGCGGAACGCCGGACAGGCTCGGACCGCTGGCAGTCGCACTGATCGTCGTCGCCATCGGTGCTTCCTTGGGCGGACCGACCGGCTACGCCATCAACCCGGCCCGTGACCTGGGGCCGCGCATCGTCCACGCACTGCTGCCGATCCCGAACAAGGGCAGCTCCGACTGGGCCTACTCGTGGGTGCCGATCGCCGGACCTCTCGTCGGCGCGGTGCTTGCCGGCGTCATCTCGCGAGCCTTCATCTGAATAGACCACCAAGAACCACTTCGACACAGGAGTCACAATGAGTCAGGAAAAGTTCATCCTCGCCATCGACCAGGGCACCACCTCGTCGCGGGCGATCGTCTTCAACCATGACGGACAGATCGTGTCCTCCGGCCAGCTCGAGCACGAGCAGATCTTCCCTCGCGCCGGCTGGGTCGAGCACGACCCGATCGAGATCATCAAGAACACCAACGAGGCGATCGGTCAGGCCCTGACCCGGGCGAACATCAACCGCCACCAGCTCGAGGGCGTGGGCATCACCAACCAGCGTGAGACCACCGTCATCTGGAACAAGCACACCGGTGAACCCGTCTACAACGCCATCGTGTGGCAGGACGCGCGCACCCAGAAGGTCTGCGATGAGCTTGCCGGGGACGAAGGACCGGATAAGTACAAGGACCGGGTGGGTCTGCCCCTGGCGACCTATTTCGCCGGTCCGAAGGCCAAGTGGATCTTCGACAACGTCGACGGGGTCAAGGAAGCCGCCGCGGCCGGGGACCTCCTCTTCGGGACCATGGACACCTGGGTGATCTGGAACCTCACCGGCGGGATCAACGGCGGAATCCACGTCACCGATGTCACGAACGCTTCGCGTACGATGCTGATGAACATCGACAGCCTCGACTGGAACCCCGAGATCGCGGCGGATATGGGCATCCCCGTCGAGATGCTGCCCGAGATCAAGTCCTGCTCGGAGATCTACGGCTACGGAGCGAAGAACGGACTCATCATCGACACCCCGATCTGCGGCATCCTCGGTGACCAGCAGGCCGCGACCTTCGGCCAGGCCTGCTTCGAGAAAGGGCAGGCGAAGAACACCTACGGCACCGGCAACTTCATGCTCATCAACACCGGCAATGAGCCGGTGGCCAGCAAGAACGGCCTGCTCACCACGGTCGCGTACAAGATCGGCGAGGACGAAGCCGTCTACGCACTCGAGGGATCGGTGGCCGTGACCGGTTCGCTCGTGCAGTGGCTGCGCGACAACTTCGGCATCATCAAGGACGCCCCCGAGGTCGAGACCCTGGCCAAGCAGGTCGACGACAACGGCGGCTGCTATATCGTGCCTGCGTTCTCTGGACTCTTCGCTCCGCACTGGGAGTCCGACGCCCGCGGCGTGATGGTGGGTCTGACGAGATATGTGAACAAGAACCATATCGCCCGTGCGGCCCTGGAGTCCGTGGCCTTCCAATCCCGCGAGGTCCTCGACTCGATGAACCTCGACTCCGGTGTCGAGCTCACCGAGCTCAAGGTCGACGGAGGCATGGTCGCGAACGAGACGCTCATGCAGTTCCAGGCTGACCTCCTCGGCGTGCCCGTCATCCGTCCCGAGGTCATCGAGACCACGGCGCTGGGCGCGGCCTATGCGGCGGGAATCGCCGTGAAGTTCTGGAACGGCGAGGACGACGTGAAGGGCAACTGGCGTGAGGACAAGCGCTGGAATCCGTCGATGGACGACGAGACGGTCGACCGTCTCTACCGCCTCTGGAACAAGGCCGTCGAACGCTCCAAGGGTTGGGTCGACGAGGACACCGAAACCCTCTACGGCTGAATTACTACCCGACGGCGGCCCAGCAACCTGG
>NZ_JBQDYQ010000086.1:0-9031 GCF_052105255.1 Brevibacterium sp. | reverse complement strand
CCGGAGGCTGCGCGCAGGTACCAGAACATGTTCGTGACCTCACGAGCCACGGTCGCGCCCATCCCGTACTGCGGATCGACACCGGCGCACAGCGCCAGGTCCGTGGCGAAGCCGCGCAGCCACGCTGCCTGCGCCTGCGGATGGTCCGAGGGGATCTCGGCCAGGCGGTTCCACAGGATCGGGGCCAAGGTGTAGGCCGTCGGACCGGCCAAGGGCTGCGGATCGATGGCCTTCCATGTGGAGATGCCCGTCGGATCGGGGTTGCCGGCGAGGATGTTGTAGTAGTGCAGATCGGCATGGATGAGCCAGTTCTCATCCGACGAGGCCAGGGTCTGCATCCAATTGCGGGCGGACGATAGCAGCAGGGAATCGTGCGGACCCGCCTCCGACCACCCGGTCAGCAGCGCGGCATCGGCATCGAACGAGTTCAGCCACCCTGCCACGACATCCTGGACGCGCAGGAACTCCGAAGCTGCCGGAATCTCCAGGGACCGCTGCAGGGCACCCCAGATCGGTGGCACATCGGCCAGAGGCAGCACGGAGAGATTGTCCTTCGTGCGCAGCCGCTCCTGGAGAGTGACCCGGAAGCTGCGATCATCCCGGATGACCCGCACCGCCCCGTGCCCGTTCCACATCTTCAGCGCCCGCAGCACCTGCGCATGCGCGGCCGTATGCGCCGAGGTAGGAGCCGCGAACCGCAGCACCCCCTGATAGTTCTCCTGCGTGAGCACCGGAATCACCAAGGACTCGCAGCCGGCCCATGGGGCCCCGGGCACGTCGTCGAAGCGCAGCTTCCATCGGTCGAGAAGCTCATTGGCCATATAGTCGAGCGCCGCAATCCACGAATCGGTGCGGTATTCGCCGATGATCTCGCGCGTGGCACGGTAGAGAACCGGTGGAACCTTCACTTCTGCACCTCCGCCTGCCCGGGTTGGTCATAGGTGAAACGCAGCGGCTGCGGATCGGCGAATGCCATCCGGGTCCGGGCCGATTCCCACAGCCGCAGAATCGCCGAGGCATCCGCCTCCAACCAGGGCAGAAGTGCCGACGCGATGCCGTCCTCGAGGGAGAGCGCGAGGTCCTTCGCGGAGTCCGCGTCCGTCGGGGTGGGATCGACCTTCCACGCCGAGGCGGCCGGATCGGCCGTGTGCTCACCGAGGCGTTCGAGCATCTCCCCGGACAGAGCACCCAGGGATTCGAGCCGAGCCAGCGCAGCCGAGCGTTCGTGTGACTTCGAGTCGAAGTTCACGGCGAGCCGCTCATAGCCGTACGCGGCCGCCCGCGACTGGTTGAGGATCGCGTTGTACCTGTCTGCCTGCCCCGCGGGCACTTCGTTTCCGGAGTCGTTCGTCCCAGCATCCGCGTCGGCCTTGGCGGTGGCGCTGGGGGACGCCGTCGACTCATCGCCGGGGTTCGAGCCGTCGAGCTGCTCACGCCCGGCACGGATGAGTTCGGCAGCGGTGGTGATGATCTCCGGCTTCTTGGCCCCGGCGACCAGGGCCAGACCTGTGGACACATCGGCCAGGACGGGAATGAGACCCGATCCCAAGGACGCGGAGGCCTCGAAGACGGTGCGGGAGGCCACCTCGGCGGCTTGGACGAAGGTCCGTTCATCCTCGGTCGGGGGTGCCTCGGTGGCGAACTCTGTCGGCGGATTCCATACCGGTCCGACCGCCGCAGCGAAAGCGGCGAGGTCCTCACCAGCGGTTTCGGGATCCCCTGAGCCGGGGGAGGCGGAGTCGAAGATGCGGGCCAGACGATTGCGCAGCTGCTGGGTGGCATCGAGCGTCGGGATCTCCGGATCCTGATCGAGGCGCAGGCCGCAGGCGGTGAGCAGGCCCAGGCTCAACCCGCCGACGCCGGCAGTCAGCAGGCCGCGGCGACTGACGGGAAAACGCATACGGCAATCCTATCGGATGCCCCGTCGACGCCGCGGGACGCCCGAACCAGGTCGAAGGCTTAACCTCGACGGCGCCTGTCGCTTAGGGTGGGTGAGAACACGGCGGTCGCACACGTGCACGGTGCGCCGGCCCCGCGCCCCACCTCGGCGAGGGGAGAGGCCAGAGAAATGGAGGAGACATGGACGAAGACGTCGAGCGGATCAAGGGCCTGCTCGCCCCGCCCCTGCAGGATGCGGGATTCCACCTCGAGACCGTCAAAGCCGTCGCTGCCGGACCACGGCGCACGCTCACCGTCGTCGTCGACCTCGACGAATCGAGCACCGATCCGATGTCGATGGAGAAGATCGCAGAATCGACGAAGATCGTCGGCGACGCCCTCGATGAGGTCGAGATCTTCCGGGACAAGCCCTATCAGCTCGAGGTCACGAGCCCCGGTGCCACCCGGAAGCTCGAGACCCCCCGCCACTTCCGACGCGTCATCGGCCGGCGCCTGGAGATCACGACGAAGAAGGACACCTTCAAGCTCGATCTCGCCGAGGTGGGGGAGAGTTCGATCACGGGCACGGACCCCCAGCGCAAGGAGTCGAAGACGGTCGACCTCGGCGAGATCCGCAAAGCTCAGGTGGAACTGAAGTTCCGCTGAGGCGAACCTCACGCTCCGCCGGCGGCGAGGTCGCCCCAGCACGGACAGAGTGCGGGCGCGGACTGGGATAGACTATTACGCCTGCATAAGTGAACACAGACAATTCAATGCTCGGTTGAGCGAGAGAGGATTTAGACATGGACATCGACCTCAATGTTCTGCGCGTGATCGAACGAGAGCGTGAGATTCCGCTGGAAACCCTCATCGAGCTCATCGAACAGGCGCTCTTCCTCGCCTATCAGAAGACCGAAGGAGCTTGGCCCGACGCCCGTGCCGAACTCGACAAGTCCACCGGTGAGGTGCGCATCCTCGCCGTGGAGTTCGACAACGACGACAACCCGATCGGCGAGTTCGACGACACTCCCACCGGCTTCGGCCGCATCGCCGCCCAGACCGCCCGACAGGTCATCCACCAGCGGCTGCGCGATGTTGAGGACGAGACCTTGCTCGGCACGTTCAAGGGCCGCGAGGGCGAGATCGTCTCGGGCATCATCCAGCAGGGCCGGGACCCGCAGATGGTCCAGGTCGACATCGGCGACGTCGAGGCGGTGCTGCCCCCGCACGAACAGGTCCCCGGCGAGACCTACTCCCACGGCACCAGACTGCGCGTCTACATCGCCGATGTGCACAAGGGCACGAAGGGCACCTCGGTCACCGTCTCCCGCACCCACCCGAACCTCGTGCGCCGACTCTTCGCCCATGAAGCCCCGGAGATCGCCGACGGCACCGTCGAGATCGTGTCTCTGGCCCGCGAGGCCGGCCACCGAACGAAGCTCGCCGTGCGCGCCACGAAGCCGGGAGTCAACGCGAAGGGATCGTGCATCGGCGAGCTCGGCTCACGTGTGCGCGCGGTGATGAACGAACTCGGCCAGGAGAAGATCGACATCGTCGACTACTCCGACGACCCGGCGAAATTCATCGCCCACGCGCTGTCCCCGGCCAAGGCCAAGAGCGTCGAGATCCTCGACGCCGCCGCGCAGGAATCCCGGGCCGTCGTCCCCGTCGACCAGCTGTCCCTGGCCATCGGCAAGGAAGGGCAGAACGCCCGCCTGGCGGCGAAGCTCACCGGGTGGAAGATCGACATCGTCGCAGGCGAGTAGCCTTTCGCAGTGATCGGCACCACTGGCCCCTTGGCGCGAGCGGGGGTGCCGGTGCTGTAGAATCATTCATTGTGAATGTTGGTGATGGACCCGTAAGGACGTGCATCGCCTGTAGGCAGAGGGCCGGTCGGGACGAGCTGACGCGCTTCGTGTTCCGCCCCGATCAGCATCCCGCCGTCGTCCACGACGTGTCAGCGACACTGCCGGGACGTGGTGCGTGGGTGCACCCCGATGAGAAGTGCCTGAACAGGGCCCTGACCACTGCCGCCTTCGCTCGATCCTTTCGAACGAAGATCACCGCCTCGGACCTCCCGAGGCCGGACACCGAACCCAAAGAGAACGGGTAGCCGAATGGATGACAAGTTGTGAGTGTCGCACGATGACACCCAGACGGAATTCGAGAGAGCAGTGAAATGAGTACTGCTCTTCATTGATGAGGTTCTTTCCTGACCGGGAAAGAACCCGGACAGGAGAACTGTGGCAAAGCCCCGTGTCCATGAGCTCGCGAAAGAGCTCGGCACAACAAGTAAGAACGTCCTCGAAAAGCTCCAGGACATGGGCGAATTCGTTCGCTCCGCCTCTTCGACGCTCGAAGCGCCCGTTGTGCGCCGCGTGAAGGAGGCATTCGCCGATTCCGCTTCCGCCGACGGTGGGAAGTCGACCGGCGCGAAGAAGGCCGCCAAGCCGGCCGCGAAGCCCGGAGCCCCGAAGCCCGGTGCGAAGCCCGCACCCAAGCCCGCCGCGAAGTCGGCTGCCAAGCCGGATGCTGCGAAGTCTGCCGGTTCGGCGAAATCGGCCCCCGCCGAGGATGCCGCCCCCGCTGCGAAGTCCGCACCGAAGCCCGGCGCCAAGCCGGCGACCCCGGCTGCTCCGAAGGCAACCGAATCGTCGGAGGCTCCCGCAGCCAAGCCGGCTGCCTCCTCGGCGCCGAAGCCCGGAGCCCCGAAGCCGGCGGCCGCGCCCAAGCCCGGAGCCCCGAAACCCGGTGCTCCCAAGCCGGGTGCTGCCGGAAAGCCCGGCGGTCGTGGTGCCGCGCGTCCCGGAAACAACCCCTTCGCGTCCTCGCAGGGAATGCCGAAGCCCGGTCGCGGTCCCAAGCCCGGCGGTCGTTCCGGCGGCCAGGGTGGCCAAGACGGTCAGGGTGGCCAGGGCGGACGCCCCGGCAACAACCCGTTCGCCCCGTCGCAGGGAATGCCGAAGGCCGGTCACAAGCAGCGCTCCGGCGGTGACGAGACCTCGGGCGGCCCCCGTCCGGCACCTCGCCCGGGCGCACCACGCCCGAACCCGTCGATGCTGAAGAACTCGGCACTGAACAAGCCCGCTCCCGGCCGCGGTCGCGGCGGCGGACGCGGAAACGCCCCAGGCGGCGCACCCGGTGCCCCGGGCGGCGCTCCCGGCGGTCCTCGTCGTGGACCCGGCGGCGGTCCCGGTGGTCGCGGTTCAGGTCGCGGTCGCGGAAGCACGCAGGGTGCATTCGGCCGCGGCGGCGGTCCCCGTCAGAAGGGACGCAAGTCGAAGCGGGCGAAGCGCGCAGAGCTCGAGCAGATGCAGGCTCCCTCGGTCGGTGGCGTCACCGTTCCGCGCGGAGACGGCAACACGCCGCTGCGTCTGCGTCGCGGCTCCTCGCTGGCCGACTTCGCCGAGAAGATCAACACCGATCCGACGAACCTCGTGACCGTGCTCTTCCACCTCGGTGAGATGGCCACGATCACCCAGTCCCTCGACGAGGCGACCTTCGACGTCCTCGGCGAAGAGCTCGGCTACAAGATCGAGATCGTCTCGCCCGAAGACGAAGACCGTGAGCTGCTGGAGACCTTCGACATCGACCTCGATGCCGAAGCCGCAGAAGAGGACGACGAGGACCTGCAGGCACGTCCGCCGGTCGTCACCGTCATGGGTCACGTCGACCACGGTAAGACCAAGCTGCTCGACGCGATCCGCTCGGCCAATGTCGCTTCCCGCGAAGCCGGCGGAATCACCCAGCACATCGGTGCCTACCAGGCCGAGGTCGAGCACGAGGGCGAAGATCGCAAGATCACCTTCCTCGACACCCCGGGTCACGAGGCGTTCACCGCCATGCGTGCCCGTGGTGCGAAGTCGACGGACCTCGCGATCCTCGTGGTCGCCGCCGACGACGGCGTCATGCCGCAGACGATCGAAGCTCTCAACCACGCTCAGGCGGCCGATGTGCCGATCGTCGTGGCCGTGAACAAGATCGACAAGGAAGGCGCCAACCCCGCCAAGGTCATGCAGCAGCTGACCGAATACAACCTCGTGGCCGAAGAATACGGCGGCGAGACCATGTTCGTGCCGATCTCCGCGCTCAAGCGCGAGGGCATCGACCAGCTGCTCGAGTCCGTTCTGCTGACCACCGATGCGGCCCTGGACCTGCGGGCGAACCCAAACAAGTCCGCTCGCGGCATCGCAATCGAAGCCAAGCTCGACAAGGGCCGCGGTGCGGTTGCCACCGTGCTCGTCGAGTCCGGCACCCTGCGTCAGGGCGACGCCATCGTCTGCGGCACCGCCTACGGACGTGTGCGTGCGATGTTCGACGAAAACGGAAACGTCGTCGAGGAGGCCGGACCCTCCCGCCCCGTGCAGGTGCTCGGTCTGTCGTCCGTCCCGCGTGCCGGTGACTCGTTCATCTCCACCGATGACGATCGCACGGCCCGTCAGATCGCTGAGAAGCGTGACGCCATCGAGCGCAACGCCGCTCAGGCCCGCGGTCGCAAGCGCATCAGCCTCGAGGACTTCACGAAGGCTCTGGCTGAGGGCAAGGTCGACATGCTCAACCTCATCCTCAAGGGTGACGTCTCCGGTGCTGTCGAAGCGCTCGAGGATTCGCTGCTCAAGATCGATGTGGGCGACGACGTCGACCTGCGGATCATCCACCGCGGCGTCGGTGCGATCACGGAGAACGACATCAACCTGGCCACGGTCGACAACGCGATCGTCCTCGGCTTCAACGTCCGTCCGGAAGCGAAGGCTCGCGACCTGGCAGACCGCGAAGGCGTCGACGTCCGCTACTACTCGGTCATCTACCAGGCGATCGACGACATCGAGTCCTCGCTCAAGGGCATGCTCAAGCCCGAGTACGAAGAGGTCCAGACCGGTACCGCGGAGATCCGCGAGGTCTTCCGCTCCTCGAAGTTCGGCAACATCGCCGGTTCGATCGTCCGCGACGGCATCATCAAGCGGAACTCGACCGCTCGCGTCACCCGCGACGGAATCGTCATCGGCGACAATGTCCACATCGAATCGCTGCGTCGGTTCAAGGACGATGCGACCGAGGTCCGCGAGGGCTACGAGTGCGGTATCGGACTCGGCAAGTTCAACGACCTGCGCGTCGGCGACATCATCGAGACCTTCGAGATGCAGGAGAAGCCGCGCGACTGATCGGTCGCACAGTGCGTCGCACCCGCTGATCCGACAGCGCATCAGCGCAGCCGAGGAGGATGGGACTCGCACCGTGAGTCGACGGCTCCGGTCGGCCCCCTGAAGGGGTGACCGGCCGGAGCCGGTTCGATTGCACAGCTAACATAGGGCCGGAAGAGTTGTTCCGGCCCCGAACAGAAGGACACGCACCATGGCAGACTCGACACGGGCCCGCAAGATCGCCGACCAGATCAAGGTCATCGTCGCCAGCACCATCGAGCGCAAGCTCAAGGATCCCCGCCTCGGCTTCGTCACCGTCACCGATGTGCGCGTGACCGGCGATCTGCAGCACGCCACCATCTTCTATACCGTCTACGGCGACGACCAGGATCTCGTCGGCACCGGTCATGCCCTCGAATCGGCCAAGGGATTCATCCGCTCCGAGGTCGGCAAGGGGCTGACGATCCGTCTGACCCCGAGCCTCGAATTCATCGCCGACGCCGTCCCCGAGGCGGCCGCCCGTCTCGACGGACTGCTCGCTCAGGCTGCCGCCGACGATGCTCGAGTGGCCGGGTTGGCCAAGGACGCGCAGCATGCAGGTGAATCCGACCCGTACAAGAAGGCCGACGACGCCGACGAGGAGTGATCGTCGCTTCCCAGCGGACAGAGTCCATCGCGCCTGGTCATCGGGTGGGGAGCGGCGGAATGGCCGTCCCGGGTCCGATTTGAGCTTCGTCACGTCGCGAAAAAAGTTCTCGTAACAGTTTTGTTATCTTTCCGAGATGTCGTAGACTTTTTGCGGTAACGAAATGATTACGACTCTGTTAAGGGAATTCTGCATTGGGTAAGCACTCCTCACCGAAGCCGTCGTTCGCGAAGCAGCTGATCCGGGACCTGACTCCCGGCAAGCGCCCCGCAGGCCGACGCGCAGCGAATGCGCCGTCCTCGGCGACTTCCGTGCTGGCGACCGTCAAGCAGCGTCCCGTCGTCGCCGCGATCGCCGTTCCAGCAGCTGCGACCGCCGCAGTCGTCGGTTCGACCGTCGTCATGGGACCGCCCGAGTCCGGCAACGTCACCACCGAAGCCGCATCGACGACCCCCGAGGAGTCGACCACCGCCTCGACCCCGAGCCAGAAAGAGCTCGACGCCGAACGCAAGAAGGCCGGCGAAGAGTACCTGGAGAAGGTCAAGGACGACCCGAAGTACAAGAACAGGACTTCGAAGACCGATCTCGAGGTCAAGGCTCCGCCGAAGCCCAAGCCGACCGCCGAATCCTCGGCCGCTGAGAATAAGAGCGCCGAATCCTCGGCCGCTGAGAAGAAGAGCGACGATTCCTCGTCCGATGAGAAGTCGGGCGATGAGAAGTCCTCCGGCGGCACCTCCTCGGACACCTCGGCACCGCCGTGCAGCGTGTCGTCGTCGATCGAGTCCGGTCTGCTGCCGAACGCCGTCAACGGCTACCGTGCCGTCTGCGCGAAGTTCCCCGAGGTCAAGACCTTCGGCGGACGTCGACCCGGCACCGGTTCGGACCATAACACCGGAGAAGCCGTCGACATCATGATCACCGGCTCCACCGGCGACCGCATCGCCGACTACCTTATCCAGAACCAGGGCTCCCTCAACGTCAAGTACGTCATCTGGGAGCAGCGCATCTGGATGCCCGGACGGGGCTGGAAGGGTATGGGGGACCGCGGAGGCGCGACCGCCAACCACTTCGACCACGTGCACGTGTCCTTCAACTGATCGCCGAACCCAGTGAGCGATTCTTCCCCGCAGGGCGTCCTCGTCTGCGACAAACCGCCGGGGCTGAGCTCCCACGGTGTGGTCTCACGCATCCGCCGCTGGTTCGGGACGAAGAAGGTCGGCCACGCCGGCACTCTCGACCCGATGGCCACGGGCGTGCTCGTCCTCGGCCTCGGCCGCGGCACCAAGCTGCTCACCTATATCACCGGGGTCTCGAAGACCTATTTCGCCACCATCCGTCTGGGGTCGTCGACCCCGACCGATGATGC
>NZ_JBQDYQ010000085.1:0-9264 GCF_052105255.1 Brevibacterium sp. | reverse complement strand
TGATCCCAGAAGTCGGCGTTGCGCACGCCGATCTTCTCGGGCTCGAACACCGGGTCCAAGCCGAGCTTGGTCTGGCGTTCGAAGTCGCGCAGGAGCTTGAACGCCGGCTGCTGCAGGATGAGGATGCCGATGATGTTCAGCCAGGCCATGAGGCCCACGCCGATGTCGCCGAGCGCCCAGGCGCTGCCGGCCGTCGACATCGCGCCGACGGCGACGGCGATGAGGATGAGCAGCTGCAGCACGCGCTTGCCGACCGCGAGCACCATGGTGTTCTTGGCCTTGCCGAGCAGGTACACGAGGTTGGTCTCGGCCATGTAGTAGTAGGCGACGATCGTGGTCAGCGCGAAGAGGAAGATCGAGATCGCGATGAACCCGGCGCCGAGACCGTGGATCATCGAATCGAGTCCAGCCTGCGGCCACTTCTCGCCCGGGGTCGCTGCGATCTCCTCGGCCAGCTGGCCGCGGCCGGTGCCGATGATCGTGGTGCCGTCGGCGTCGAAGACCTTGTACATGCCGGTCGAGAGGATCATGAACGCCGTCGCCGAGCACACGAAGAGGGTGTCGATGTAGACCGAGCCGGCCTGCACGAGTCCCTGTTTCGACGGGTGGGAGACCTCGGCGGCCGACGCCGCGTGAGGCCCGGTGCCCTGTCCGGCTTCGTTCGAGTAGATGCCGCGCTGTACGCCCCACTGGACCGCCATACCGATGATGCCGCCGAAGGCCGCTTCCGGTCCGGCGTCGATGCCGAAGGCCGAGGTGAACATCAGCTCGAGGACCGGAACGATCTGATCAGCATTGATGATGGTCACGGCGATGGCCGCAATGATGTAGATGACGGCCATGAAGGGCACCGCCAGCGAAGCGAAGTGCGCGATGCGCTTGATGCCGCCGACGACGATGAAGCCCATGATGATGACGAGAGCGATTGCGGTGCCCCAGGTCGGAATGCTCCAGGCATTCTCGACGGCGCCGGAGATCGCATTGGACTGGATGCCCGGCAGCATGAACGACATAGCGATGACGGTCACGGCGGCGAATACCATGCCGTAGACCTTGAACAGGCCGCGAGCCTTGGTGTGGCGGTAGGCCTTCTCGATGTAGAAGGCGGGGCCGCCGCGGTACTCGCCGGTGCGAGGGTCCTGCTCCTTGAAGATCTGGCCCAGCGTGGATTCGACGTAGGACGTCGAGGCACCGAGGAGGGCCGAGATCCACATCCAGACGACGGCACCGGGGCCGCCGAAGCCGATGGCGGTAGCGACACCGGCGATATTGCCGACGCCGACGCGACCGGCGAGCGAGATGGCCAGAGCCTGGAAGGACGAGACGCCCTCATTGGAGCTCTTGCCCCTGAACATCTGCCTGAAGATGGCGGGGATCTGGCGGATCTGCACGACCCGTGAGCGGATCGTGAAATAGACACCAGCGCCGAGGCACAGGTAGACGAGGGCGGACGACCACACCACCCCGTTGAGCCAGTCGATGAAAGCGGACACGCTTCTCCATTCGTTCTTCCGTGCCGGGATCGCCGACACGGTGTTGCTTATCTAGCATCTGTGCCACAGCGCCGGCCCGCTGTTGAGCGACCGGATTCACGAGAGTTTCCCTAGCGTTCTCTGTGATGCACCTCATAAGTGAAACCGATTGTCATCGGTGACGCAAATCGCATTCGCCGAGGCGGCTTCCCGTTGCGCTGTGCCGGGCAGGACCGCCTCGGCGAATTGTTGCGAAGTCATTGCGAAGCGGATCACTTCATGTGCGTCAGTTCACTATTTGGGACGGGAACCGTATGATGTGGTGCGGATCTCTTCGAGCAAAGAAGACACGAAGAGCACGTGTGAAAGACAGGAACACCATGAAACGACGAACTGGCGCTAAGGCCGTAGCCATCGCTGCGGCGGGCGCACTGCTCCTCTCCGCCTGCTCGACCTCGACGACCGGAGGCGGTGGCGGAGACGACGAGGGCGGCATGCTCACGGTCGGAACCACGGACAAGGTCGTGGCGCTCGACCCGGCTGCCGCGTACGACAACGGAAGCTCGCTCGTCGAACAGCAGATCTACCCGTACATCCTCGCCTACAAGCCGGGCACGGCCGAACTCAACCCGTCTATCGCCGAATCGGCCGACTTCACCGAGCCGACGAAGTACGAGGTCAAGCTCAAGGACGGGCTCAAATATGCCAACGGAAACGAACTGACCTCCTCCGACGTGAAGTTCTCCTTCGACCGGCAGCTGAAGATCCAGGACCCCAACGGACCGTCCTCGCTGCTGGGCGGCCTGAAGTCCGTGGAGACCCCGGATGAGAAGACGGTCATCTTCAACCTCAAGCGCAAGAACGACCAGACTTGGCCGGGTGTGTTGGCCAGCGCCGCCGGACCGATCGTCGATGAAGACGTGTTCTCGGCCGACAAGGTCACGAAGGACCAGGAGATCGTCGACGGCAAGGCCTTCGCCGGGCCGTACATGATCGACGGCTTCAAGTTCAATGAGCTGATCACCTACAAGGCCAACCCGGACTACACGGGCTTCATCGAGCCTGCGAAGACCGAGACCGTGCAGATGAAGTACTACTCGGACGCGAACAACATGAAGCTCGACGTCCAGGAGAACACCATTGACGTGGCATGGCGGTCGCTGTCGGCCACGGACATCGAGGACCTCGGCGAGAACGAGGACCTCAAGGTCCACAAGGGTCCCGGCGGCGAGATCCGCTACATCGTGTTCAACTACGACACGATGCCCTTCGGCGCGAAGACCGACGACGCCGACGAGAAGAAGGCGCTCGCCGTGCGCAAGGCCATGGCCGACTCCGTCGACCGGCAGGCGATTGCCAGCCAGGTCTACAAGGACACCTTCACCCCGCTGTATTCGCACGTGCCCGACGGGCTGCCCGGCTCCGACGATCCGCTGAAGTCCGAATACGGCGACGGCAAGGGCGGCGCCGATGTCGCGAAGGCGAAGAAAGTGCTCAAGGACGCCGGAGTCGAGACTCCGGTCGAGCTGAAGCTGCAGTACAACCCGGACCACTACGGTCCCTCCTCGGGTGACGAGTACGCCCTGGTGAAGGACCAGCTGGACAAGACCGGGCTGTTCGATGTCAAGCTGCAGTCGACCGAGTGGGTGCAGTACTCGAAGGACCGCACCGACGACGTCTATCCGATGTACCAGCTGGGCTGGTTCCCGGACTACTCGGATGCCGACAACTACCTCGTGCCGTTCTTCTACGATACGGACGAGACTCCGTCGTTCCTCGCCAACCACTACCGTGACGAGGCGATGAACAAGGAGCTCAACGCACAGTCCTCGATCGCCGATGAAGGCAAGCGCGAACAGGCCCTGAAGAAGATCCAGGGCCAGTTGGCCGACGAGTTGCCGACGCTGCCGCTGCTGCAGGGCAATCAGATCGCCGTGTCCGGCAAGGACGTCAAGGGCGTCGACGACACCCTCGACCCCGCTTTCCAGTTCCGTCTGGCACTGCTGAGCAAGTGACCACCCACGCGAGGTGCAGGTGAGCCGATCGGGCCGCCTGCACCTCGTGGCGCGTTCGCGGTCAGCTCCGTACACCCGCGGTGACCCGCACCGAGGTGGCCGCCGTGCGTCCCTCGGCCGCGAGCGCATCGAAACACATCCCAGAAGGAACACATGTCTGCTGCCATCAGCGAACCAGGGGCTGAGGCCGCCGAGACTTCGGTCGCGGTCAAAAAGCCCGCTGGGGGCGGACTGGGACGTTACGTCCTCATCCGCTTCCTCCTCATCATTCCCACGATCTTCATTCTCACCACTTTGGTGTTCTTCCTCATGCGCATCACCGGTGACCCGATCACCGCAGCGCTGGGCGGACGCCTGACGAAGGCGCAGCTGGCCGAGCGCGTCCACGCCGCCGGCTACGACCGGCCCATCCTCGTCCAGTACTTCGAATACCTGGGCAACCTGCTCAAAGGCGACTTCGGCACCGCGGTCTCCGACGGGCAGCCGGTGTCGTCGATCCTGCTCAACTACGGGGCAGCGACCGTCGAACTCGTCTTCTACGCGCTCATCGTCGCGTTCATCCTGGGCATCCCGCTGGGCATGCTCGCCGCCTACCACCGCGACAAGGCCCCCGACGCCGCGTTGCGCGTGCTCGCGATCCTCGGCTACGCGACCCCGGTGTTCTTCGCCGGCATGATCCTCAAACTCATCTTCGGCGTCTTCCTGCCGATCCTGCCCGTCGCCGGCCGTGGCACCACGGAGACCGAATACATCATGTCCGGTGTCGTCGGGCCCACGCACTTCTATCTCATCGACGCCCTGCGCATCGGCAACTTCTCCGTCATGGCCGACGTGCTCGCCCATGCGGTGCTGCCGGCGATCGCCCTCGGCGTGCTCACCGCAGGAGTGTTCCTCAGGCTCGTGCGCACGAACCTCATCGGCACGCTCGAACAGCAGTACATCGACTCCGGCCGTTCCCGCGGAATCTCCGAATACCGCCTGGTCACGAAGCACGCCTACCGTCCGGCGCTGATTCCGATCATCACGGTCATGGGCATGCAGATCGCGCTCATGCTCGCCGGCGCCGTGCTCACCGAGACGACGTTCGAATGGAAGGGGCTCGGCTTCAAACTCGCCGAGTACCTCACCGCCCGCGACTTCGTGGCCGTCCAGGGAATCGTCGTGTTCCTCGCCGTCATCGTCGCGGTCACGAACTTCCTCGTCGACGTTATCGCCGCATTCATCGATCCGAGAGTGAGGTACTGATGTCCACTCCAGACAACCCGCAGAACCCAGGCCCGGATGAGCCGACCCAGACCTTCGCCGAGGCGGCTCCCGGCTCCGGAGCACCGGCAGTCGCGTTCGACGACAGAGCCAGGAAATCCTGGTTCTCCCGCCTGCCGATCGTCTCCCATCTGCGTCAGTCCGTCGGCCTGCAGCGCGGAATGCTCATCACCGGACTCATCCTCAGCGGAATCGTCATCATCTGCGCGATCTTCGCTCCTCTCATCGCCCCCTACGGCTTCAACCAGCTGGGCACCTCCGAAGGCAACTTCGGGTCGAAGCTGCCTCCCGGCGGCACCCATATCTGGGGCACCACGGTCGGCGGCTACGACGTCTTCTCCCGTGTCGTCTGGGGCGCGCAGACCGCAGTCGCCGTCATCGTTGTGGCCGTGGTCATGTCCCTGTTCGCAGGTGTCATCCTCGGACTCATCTCCGGCTACATCGGCGGCTGGCTCGACCGCATCCTCGTCGTCATCGCCGATGCCGTCTATGCATTCCCGACCCTGCTGCTGGCACTGGTCATGTCGATCGCCATCTCCGGCGGACAATCGAGTGCCTGGGGCGGAATCGCGGCGGCCGCGTTCTCGATCACGGTCGTCTTCATCCCGCAGTACTTCCGCGTGGTGAGGGCCGAGACCCTGCGCCTGAAAGCCGAACCCTTCGTCGAATCGGCAATCGTCCTCGGTGCCTCGAAGACCCGCATCATCTCCAAGCACATCTTCCGCAACGCAACGCGGACCCTGCCGCTGATCTTCACGCTCAACGCCTCCGAGGCGATTCTCACTCTCGCCGGGCTCGGGTTCCTGGGCTTCGGAATCGAACCCACCTCGGCGTCGGAATGGGGATACGACCTCAACAAGGCACTGCCGGACGTCACCTCCGGCGTGTGGTGGACGGCGGTGTTCCCGGGTCTGGCCATCGTGCTCACGGTGCTGGGAATCACTCTGGTCGGTGAGTCGATGAACGACCTCAACGATCCGCGTCTGCGCGTACGACGCAAAGCCAAGGTCAAGAACACCAAGCCCGCGGAGGTCACGGCATGAGCAAGCAGAAACACGAGCAGACCGCCTCGGCGACGGGCAGCATCCTCGACGTCGACGGCCTCGACGTCACCTTCTCCACCGACGGCGGCGACGTTCACGCCGTCAAGGACGTGTCGCTGTCGGTCTCACCCGGTGAGGTGCTGGCGATCGTGGGCGAGTCGGGGTCGGGCAAGACCGTGACCGCCCGGTCCATCCTCGGCCTGCTGCCGGAGACGGCGCAGCGCTCTGGTGCTGTCGTCATCTCGGGTGCGAACGTGCTCAGCGTTTCCGCAGATGAGCTGCGAGCCATGCGCGGCCGGGATGTGGCGATGGTCTTCCAGGAGCCGTCGACCGCGCTCAATCCCGTCTACACGGTCGGGTGGCAGATCGCCGAAGGTCTGCGCGCGCATGATCGGAAGGCGAGCAGGGCCGACCTCAAGGCGCGCGTCGTCAGGGCGATGCAGCAGGTCGGAATTCCCGATGCCGAAAGCCGTTTCGACTACTACCCGCACCAGTTCTCCGGCGGGCAGAAGCAGCGCATCGTCATCGCCATGGCCCTGGCTCTCGGAGCGAAGCTCATCGTCGCCGACGAACCGACCACCGCCCTCGATGTCACCGTGCAGGCGGAGATCCTCGACCTGCTGCGCGAACTGCGCGACGAGACGGGCACCGCCATCGTGCTCATCACTCACAATATGGGCGTCGTCGCTGACCTCGCTGATCGGGTGGCTGTGATGCTGCGCGGAGACCTCGTCGAGGTCTCGTCGGTCGAACAGCTCTTCAACGATCCGCAGGAGCAGTACACGCGCGAACTGCTCGCCGCTGTGCCGCGGATCGGGTCGACCGTGGCCGGCAGTCGCAAAGCGGCCGCCGCCGAGGCGGGAGCCCGGTCCGGTGCGGCCACGGGGGATCCGTCGACGACGGACCCCGAGGCGGCCGGCACTGACTCGCCACGCACCGACTCAGCGAGGGAGACCTCGGCGGGGACCGCCTCGGCGAAGAAAAGGGACGCGCGCGAATCGATCGTGACCGCGCGCGGGCTCGACATCGTCTACCCAGGAGGGTTCGGCAAGTCGGATTTCCGCGCCGTGAAGAAGGTCAGCTTCGATATCAAGGCCGGCGAGGTCTACGGACTCGTCGGTGAATCGGGATCGGGCAAGACCACGATCGGACGCGCGATCGCGGGCCTGACCAGGGCCAGCGGCGGCAGTCTCGAAGTGCTCGGGCACGAGATGGTCGGGTTCAAGGAGCGTGAGTTCTCGAAGATCCGGCGACGGATCGGGTTCGTGTTCCAGGACCCGGCGGCCTCATTCAACCCCCATCTGTCGATCGGGGAGTGCATCGCCGAACCGTTCGCGATCCACCGGCGGGAGATGAGTCCATCCGACCGGTCGCAGCGAGTGCTCGAACTCCTCGACTCCGTGCAGCTGCCGAAGGCGTATGCGGCACGATATCCGCATGAGCTCTCCGGCGGCCAGCGGCAGCGGGCGTCGCTGGCGCGCGGTCTGGCGCTCGATCCGGAGCTGCTCATCGCCGATGAGCCGACCTCCGCGCTCGACGTGTCCGTGCAGGCGAAGGTGCTCGAGCTCTTCGTCGAGCTGCAGAACCGCTTCGACTTCGCGGCGCTGTTCATCAGCCACGACCTCGCCGTCGTCGACATGCTCTCCGACCGCATCGGGGTGCTCTTCCACGGCGAGCTGGTCGAAGAGGGCACGGGTGAGCAGGTGCTCGGATCACCGGACAACGACTACACGAAGCGCCTCATCGCCTCCCTGCCGGTCCCGGACCCGGCCGAGCAGGCGGAACGCCGCGAGCTGGCAAGAACCCTCCGCACCACTCCCTAATTGCTACCTGACGGCGGCCCAGCAACCTCGTGTGAGGTTGCAGGGCCGCCGTCAGGTAGTAAGGGATCAGTTGGTGTCGGCGATGAAGTCGAGCATTCCGGCCTGGTTGACCGGCAGTGCCAGCAGGCGGTCGAGTTCGGCCTCGTCGGGGTCGAGCCCAAGGATGCGCATCGAGTACTGAGTGAAGTCGCGCTCGATCATGTCGGGAGTCAGATCGCCCGTCGGCCGGTACCACAGCGAGAGCGAGTTGCAGATCGAGTGGATGGCGCGAGTGGCCAGAGCCGCACTGCTGACGTGGAACTTACCCGAGTCCACGCCGTCCTGGACGATATCGCCCATGATCTCGCGAGCCTCCCGCTGGAGACTTTTGACGCGGACGGCGTTGTCGCCGGTGAGCCGTTCGGTATCGCGCAGCAGCACAGTGGAGACCGAGACGTTCTCCATGCGGTAGCGGGCGAGGTAGCGCACCGCCACGGCCAGCTGGTCGACTGGATCGTCATCGACGTCGTTGATGACCGCCCGGCAGTGTTCGACGTACCAGGTGTACGCTGTGTGGACGAGTTCGTAGAGCGCTTCCTGTTTGGACGGGAAGTAGTAGTAGAGCGCAGAGAGGCTCAGGCCTGCTGTCTGCGCGATGTCGCGGATGGACGCGCCGTCGAATCCTTTGTCCGCGAAGGTGTCCCGGGCCGAGCGGAGAATGTTGTTGCGGCCGTTGGTTGAGCGCACGATGACCGGACTCCTTGCCTAGTTTTCCCTCAAAGCCGACTTTTTAACGAACAGTCTTTCACTTGCCCAACGACCTTACACGACAGCCACCCCTTTCGGGCCCGATTTCGAGGAATTACGGTATCACCGTGTTCGGCGTCCGTTGCGACTGGTCGCGGAATTCGTGGGACCTTCGTCGCCGGAGCAGTGATCGAGCAGTGCCTGGTCGGTGACCTGACCCTGCCTCAACCGGTGATCATAGTCACTTTCGATCCGGGAATGATTGAGTGTTCAACAATGTTCGTGACGGTGGAGTTGCACGCGACCCGGTTCGCCGAGGTCGCAGGCTCTGCCCGTGAACTCGACCGCCACGGCCGCCCGGCCGGCGGACACCGCTCAACGATTTGAGGACGCATATGCTCAACATTGCCATCATTCCCGGAACTTCCCGCCCGCAGGCGCTCAACCCGCAGATCGTGAACTGGGTCGAGCAGCAGCTGGCTTCCAATGATGATGTCCGCGCCGAGGTCGTCGACTTCGGCAGCTTCGACCTGCCTCTCCTCGACGAGGTCGTGCCCGCGGGTGCGAAGATGTACGCCAACGACCACACGAAGGCCTGGGGCGCGAAGCTCGAAGAGTTCGACGCCTTCATCTTCGTCACCCCGGAGTACAACCATTCGATCTCCGGGTCGCTGAAGAACGCCCTCGACTTCGTCGCCACCGAGTTCAATCACAAGGTCGCCGGCATCGTGAACTACGGCGCCGACAAGGGAGTGCGCGCCGCTGAGCACCTGCGTCACATCCTCGCGAACTACAAGCTCGCCGTCGTCCGCGACCAGGCGTCGTTCTCGATCTTCACCGACGTCGCCGACGGCACGTTCGCCCCGACCGAGGTCTCGGCCGCCCCGTTCGCCTCCATGGTCGACGACATCGTCGCCTGGGG
>NZ_JBQDYQ010000084.1:0-9407 GCF_052105255.1 Brevibacterium sp. | reverse complement strand
CGAGAGATAGACACGCTAGCAGCGTGAGTGACTCCAAACAGCTTGACAGGGCGCGCGCATAACGCAAATGCTGGGCGCACACACTTTGAAGCAGTTGTTGCGCTGGAACCCTGCGGCACTCACGCCCAACCGACGACGAGGCGGGCCGCTTCGGCGGGGATCATCGGATCGACTCCGGTGAGGTCCGCGAAGCGGCGCAGACGATTCGCCACAGTATTGCGATGGCAGAACAGCTGCGCGGCAGACGCACCGATGCTCCCCGAAGCGAGATAGACCTGCACCGCCTCGATGAGGCGGTCTCGCTCGACCGGACCGCAGGCGGCCAGCGCGGACTCGACATCGGCGAGGATCGGATTGCCGGCGGCATTGAGGGAACGTGCGGCCAACCGCGCCCACCCGCTGCGCCACGTCATCGCAGTCGTCTCATCAGCGGCGATGACATCAGCGAGGTCACGTGCGGTCAGCGCCGACCGTCGCAGGGTGCCGATCCCTTCGGCGCGGACATACCCCACTCTGGTCTCGGCGATCTTGCCGGCGAGCACCCCCAACGAATGACCGGTTCCGCCACCGACCGGAGTGGAAGCAGGGTCCGCACCTTCTGGAACCTGCGTGAACGCAATGAGCACCTCGCCGAGGTGGTGCGTGAACATGGTCCCGCCCGCGCGGGCATGATCGGAGATGATCACCCGCAGCGTCCGGACATCATCCCCGGTGGCAGCGATGACGAGCAGCGGAGAGTCGACATCGAGACCGAGCCCGGTCGCGATCCTCGACAGGCGCTCCGAGGTGGGATCGGGATCATCGAAGAGGCTTGCGATGAGGCCCGCATGCACCGAATCCTCTTCCGCGCGCATCCGAGTGCGCTCGGCGGTATAGGCCTGTTGGACCTGCGAGACGTATTCGTCGACGGTGGATAAGACGATGCCGGTGTGCCTGATGACGAGTTCCGCATCCTCCTGATTCGCCACTCGGGTGAGCACTTCCCAGAGCACGTTGAAATCGTGGCGGATCGCGGTCATGAGCGCCTCGAGCGGGATTCTTGCCCGCGCCCGGGAGACCCCGACCTCGGTCGAAACCGCCACTGGCCCGTCGAACCCACCGGATCGCAGTCCCTCGATGAGGGTGGAGAAGGAGCGCTGACCGGTCCGCCGCAGCTCCGAGACCGGAATCGGTGCGGGATCGTAGCCGGAGACCGTGACGACGCGGGTCATGAACCGATCGGTCAGCTCATCGAGATCGAGAGCGTCGAGGAGCTCGAGCCAGCGGCGTTCGTCTCCGGGCTCCGGACGGTCCCGAAGCTGTCGTGTGCCCGCAATTCCATCCTGTTCATCCATCACAGCGTCCAGAATATGTGCATCTGCACAATCACTGCACGCTTTTCCGCGACAAATGTGCCTGGAAAGAGACGTACGACACTCGGTAAGGTCGATATCTACCGGTCACACACCACCGAATGCGACCGGTGCGAACGACTCGACCGACACCGGACCCGCATGGGCCCACCGGCCCAGCCGCCGACCGGCGGAGCCGCGGACCGCGTCCCGATCCTCAACGGAGCACACTATGAGCGAGCAGAACACCACGGCGTCCGCCGAGCTCAATGCCACAACGGAACTGAGCATCAAGGACGCAAACAAGGTCGCCGCCGGCGCCCTGATCGGCACCGCCCTCGAGTGGTACGACTTCTTCCTCTTCTCGGCCGCGGCCGCCCTGATCTTCAACGTCCAGTACTTCACCAGCGAGAACGCCACCGCAGCTGCGTTGGCCTCCTTCGCCACCTTCGGCGTCGGGCTGGCCGCTCGTCCCATCGGCGGTCTGATCTTCGGCCGCATGGGCGACAAGATCGGGCGCCGCAAGGTCCTGCTCATCACGATCATCGGCATCGGCGTCGTCACCGGACTCATCGGCCTCCTGCCGACCTATGCTGCGATCGGCTTCGCCGCCCCCGCCCTGCTCGTCCTCCTGCGCATCCTCCAGGGTCTCTTCGTCGGCGGCGAATGGTCGGGCGCGATGACGCTCGTCGTCGAGAACGCCCCGCTCCACCTGCGTGCCCGTTATGCAGCGATCCCGCAGATCGGCTCCCCGATCGGCACGATCCTGTCCTCCGGCGGATTCTTCGTCATGACCCTGCTGTTCTCACAGGAGAACTTCAACTCGTTCGGCTGGAGGATCCCGTTCCTCATCGCCCTGCCGCTGCTCGTCGTCGCTGTCTACCTGCGTTCCCGCCTCGAGGAGTCACCGGTCTTCCGCCAGCTCGAAGAGTCCGGAGAAGTCGAGAAGAGCCCGATCAGCACGACCTTCCGAGACTCGTGGAAGCAGATCATCATCGGCATGGCCGCGGCCCTGCTCGGCGTCGGCGGCTTCTACCTCGTCACCGCGTTCTGCGTCTGGTACGGCGTCAACATCCTCGGGTACACGAACTCCCTCCTCCTGCTCGGCAGCATGGTCGCCGCCGCCGTCGAGATCGGAGCCCTCATCTGGGGCGGTGCCCTGGGCACGAAGTTCGGCGCCTCGAAGGTCATCCTCTGGGGTGGAATCGCCTCGGCGGTCGTCGCGGTTCCCGCGTTCTTCATGTTCGAGTCCGGCAACCCGGTCCTCGTCGTCATCGCCATGACCTTGGCCGTGTCCACTCTGTCCCTGCCCTACGCGGCATCGGGCACCGTGCTCACCGGACTGTTCCCCGCCACCACCCGCTACACGGGTGTGGGCATGGCGCAGAACGCCGCAGGCATGCTCTCCGGGTTCATCCCGCTGCTGGCCACGAGCTTCGTCGCCTCCGCCGGAGACCACTGGTGGCCGGCCGCCGCGATGCTCGTCTTCCTCTCCCTGTTCACGGCCTTCGCCGGCTTCGTCGCTCCTCGGATGAGCGTCGACCTGCCCGGCTTCAAACACTGAGAACCGCACAGCGCTGAGAACCCAGCCCAACACCGGGCTGGGAGCCCCGGACCCCTGACCGTTCGATCCTCGAAAGGACACCCAATGTCGCGTTCCGCCGGCCACCTCATTGTCGACACCTTGGAGAGCGCGGGCATCGAACGCGTCTACGCGGTGCCCGGCGAGTCCTACCTCGACGTCCTCGACGGACTGTATGACGCGAACATCGAGACCGTCGTGTGCCGGCAGGAGGGCGGTGCGGGGTTCATGGCGCTGGCCGAATCCCGGCTGACCGGTCGCCCCGGAATCGCCATGGTCACCCGCGGTCCCGGGGCGGCAAACGCGATGATCTCCGTGCACACCGCTTGGCAGGATGCGACCGCGCTCGTCCTGTTCGTCGGCCTCGTCCCCCTCAATGACCGGTCCCGCGAATCCTTCCAGGAATTCAGCCTGCCCGAATGGTTCTCCTCGACGGCAAAGCGCGTGCTCACCATCGATGATGAGGACCGTGCCGGTGAGATCACCGCCGACGCCCTGCGCATCGCCGCATCCGGTCGCCCCGGCCCCGTCGTCGTCGGCCTGCCCGAGGATGTCCTCGTCCGTCTCACCGAGGCCCCCACTCCGGCCCTCCCCGAGGTGGCCCCACCGACTCCTGCCCCCGCCGTCATCGATGGCTTGGCTTCGCGGATCGCGGCGGCGAAGCGTCCCGCATTCGTGCTCGGCGGGGATGGGTGGCACAACGGCTGCGGAGCCGAGCTGGCCGGTCTGGCCGCCTCGGCGGGGGTGCCGGTCTTCTGCGATTGGCGCGCCTACGATGCGATTCCGCATTCCTCGCCGGCGTGGGCGGGTTGGCTCGGCTACGGTCGCGCCGATGCTGTGGCGGCCGGTTTCGCCGAGGCGGACCTCGTCGTCTTCGTCGGCTGCACCCGCTCCGATGTCTTAAGCGACGGGTACACGATCGGCTTCGACGCCGAGACCGTTCTCGTCTCCCTCGATATGGAGGCCACCCAGCACGCAGGGCGCATCGATGAGCACATCATCGCCTCCCCGGACTCCTTCACTCGCGCCCTGACCAGGACCGATGCCGGTGATGCACGGAACGGACGCCAACTGCGCGGTGACCGGACGGATGTGTGGATGCAGTCACGCGCGGACGCGCAGGCCCGGTTCGCCGCTCACCGTCCCGACGCCGAGGCGGCACCGGAGAATCCGAGCCGTGCCGGGGTCGATCTCGGGGTGGCGTTCGGGATTCTCGATGACCGCCTCGGCGGGGAGGCGATCCTCACCTACGGGGCGGGCAATGCGACGATCTGGGGGCACCGGTTCATCCGGCATGAGCGCCCGTCCAGCCTCGTCGGAGCCCGCAACGGGGCGATGGGTCTCGCCGTTCCCGCGGCGGTGGCGGCTTCTCTGGCGCACCCGGAGCGTCGTGCGGTCGCGGTCTGCGGCGATGGGGACTTCCTCATGAACGGCCAGGAGATCGCCACGGCCTTCGCCCACGGCGGTTCACCGCTCATCATCGTCATCGACAACGGCGTGTACGGCACGATCGTGTCCCACCAGGAGAACCACTATCCCGGGCGGCCCTCGGGCACGCGGATGGTCAACCCGAACTTCGCGGCGTGGATGTCGGCATTCGATCTCGGCAGCTCGGGGGCCGCCTCGGCGGGGGTCTCCGGCTCTGTTCCACCGGGAGCAGACGGCACTGCAGTGGGAGCGGGAATGATCGGCCACGGCGAGCGCGTCGAGGCCACCGAGGACTTCGCAGCCGCGCTCGACCGGGCCTTGGCCCACGACGGGCCTGCTCTCATCCATCTGCTCATCGATCCGGCGACGATGCCTCCGGCCGCCGACGAAACCGCCTGATCAATCCTGGTGCCCGCCGCGGTGGGCACATCTCTTCTGACACCGGCACCGCCGGCGCTGCACCCTTCCATCCCACCGTCGCAGGTCACCCCGCCCGCGACACCGTCTCGAAAGGACCCCTCATGACCGTTTCACCCTCCCTGATCACCGCCGATCGCGAAGCCGAGTTCCTCGCCGATTGGGCCGTGCATTCACGATTCGGCGCCGTCGAGGGCACGAACGGGGTCGACCGGCAGGCGGCGAGCGCCGCCGATGGCCAGCAGCGGAAATGGTTCGAAGAGCTGCTCGTCAAGCACGGTTTCAGCGTGCACCGGGATCCGATCGGCAATCAGTTCGGGCTCCTCGAGCTCGTGCCCGGTGCCCCGTATGTGCTGACGGGTTCGCATATGGATTCGCAGCCGACGGCCGGCCGTTTCGACGGCGCCTATGGGGTGATGGCATCGGCTCATGCGTGTTTCGCGATCGCCGATGAGTTGCGGGCGGACCCGTCGAAGGCGAAGTTCAACCTCGCCGTGGTCAACTGGTTCAACGAAGAGGGCTCCCGATTCAAGCCCTCCATGATGGGGTCCAATGTCTTCACCGGCAAGGCCGAGCTCGAAGCGGCCCTGACCACGCGTGATGCTGCGGGAACCACCGTCGCCGAGGCACTCGATGAGTTGGGAGAACGCGGAGACTTCACGGCCCCGGAGATCGCCTCCTACGCGGAGATCCACGTCCAGCAGGGTCGCAGCATGGAAGAGGACGGGGTGACGATCGGGCTGGTCAATGCCACGTGGGCGGCGCACAAGTACGAGTTCAAGGTCACCGGCGCACAGGCGCACAGCGGGTCGACGCTCATGGCCGATCGGCAGGATGCCCTGCTCGGTGCGGCGCGTCTGGTCGTGGCCGCACGGGAGCTCGTCGACGATTTCGAGCCCGGTGCCCTGCACACCGCGTGCGGACAGCTCACCGTCTACCCGAATTCTCCGGTCGTCGTCGCCAGCGAGGTCAGCCTGCTGCTCGATCTGCGCTCCCCCAGCGCCGAGGTGATCGCCGCGGCCCATGAGAAGCTCATGGACACGATCGGCCAGGTCAGCGCCGATGATCGTGTGGAGATCGAGATCGTCGCCGAGCACAGCTGGGATCAGAACCCGTATTCCGAGGACGGGGTCGAACTGGCCCGCACCGCGGCCGATGACTTGGGACTCACCTCGGCGAAGGTGATGACCGTGGCCGGGCACGATTCGACGAACATGAAGGACGAGGTGCCCACCGTCATGCTCTTCATTCCCAGCGTCGACGGGGTCTCGCACAGCCTGGCCGAGTTCACGAAGGACGAGGACCTCGTCTCGGGTCTCCATCACCTCACCGAGGTGGTTCGCCGGCTCGCCGCCGGCGCGCTGGCAGAGTGACCGCGAAGGAGGTCAGTCCTCCCAGGGACTGAGCAGCCTGACTCCCGTATTCGCGAAGTCAGCGACGTTCCTCGTCACCAGGGTCAGAGAGTGTGCGAGTGCGGTCCCTGCGATCAGGCTGTCCATGTCGGGCATCGGGTCAGGGACGTGCAATTGCGATGCCTGCACAGCCACTTCGGCATCGACGGTAAGAATTCTTCTGTCGAAGACCTCAGAGACCTGTTCGTCGAACCACTGCCGAAGGACGGATCCCACCGCGTGCGTCCCTCCGCTCTCTCCATCGGACTCCGATGTCGAGTTCGAGGACCGTAATAGCGCTGATGGCCAGATCGTTCGGGGTTGTGGACGAATCCATAGCCAGTTGCCGAGTGGACAGGACTCTCGGACCCGCAGTCATCAGTCGATGGAGTCGACGTCCTGGTTCTCGTCGACGAGCTTCTCCGCCAGCGGCTCCCACTTGTCGTAGGCGTCGGGGTAGCCGGAGTGTTGCACTTCCTGTGCCGCGTCACCGGGGTCGATGCTCTCCCAGTTGTCGATCTGGGTCAGTCCCGGGTTGTCGGTTCCGGAGTCGACGCCGTAGAAGGCTTTCGACGCGTACACGGTGTCGGTGACTTCGTCGTCCGATCCCCAGTTCATCGAGGGACGCTGCTGGAAGGCACCGGCGGAATCGCGGTCGCCTCCGTCGAGGTCATTGAGGCTCGATTCCTGCAGCGCGGTCATCACGGCGATCGTCTGCGCCTCCTTCGACAGGTCCGCGCCCTTGCCGACGCCGATGATGGTGCGCGCATTGCCGATCTGCTCCTCGCTCAGCTCATCGGGGTCGTCGATCCCTCCGGTCGAGCCGGAGTCGGACTGGGCTGCTTCACCCTCCTGGCTGACGCCGCCGGAGATCGGGTCGGCCGAGGCCGAGGCCGCCGTTGCCAGGGAGACTCCCCCCGCGAGGACGGCTGCGGACAGTGCAGTCACCGCAAGTGTGCGCGCACGTTTCATCTGTTCTCACTTTCTCTTGATCGGGTCCTCGACCCGGTCGGCGATTCCTGGTGCGCGGCACACGTGGTGTGTTCTGCGGCATCTGCCCTGCGGTCGGCACAGGAACATCAAAGCAGAAGGTGCCGTGGAATCGCCCCACACAACACTGACGGACCGATTGGCTCTGTTCAATGCAGAGAGACTTCGAGGTGACTTATTCTCGCCGCAACGAATCGTCATGGATCCGTGTGTAAGCGATCAGAATTCGCTGAACGCCGCGCGGTGACCAGCGGTGCTCTCACCCGCCCGTGACCGGGGTCTCTATCCGCTCGTCGGGCTGTTCGCAGGCGTGGGCCAGGGAAAGTTCAGGCGCTCGAACGCGACAGCATTGCTGCCCGCGAGCACTGCGGACGCACCGGTGGGGCGTGATCCTGGATAACCTGGCCGCATGCGCTCACAGCTGCCGCCGGACGTCGCAACCGCCATCAGGTCCTACCTGCGCTCCGCCGATCGGATCCTGCCCGGCGGCATCATTGCCTGCGCTGTCACCGGGTCGATCGCGCTCGGTGCCTACCGCCCGGGCCGCAGCGACATCGACCTCGTCGCGGTCATCGCCGACGAGTACCGCACACGGCCAGATCTCCTCCGCCGCCTGCGGCTGCTCCACCTCTCGCAGGTACCCCGCCTGGTGGTCGGTGCGGCGCGCGGGCGAGGTGTGAGCGCCTGTTGCAATACGGTCTTCATCGCCGAATCCGAGGTCGGTCAACCCGTCACCGAGATTCCGCCGATCGCTTCTCACACCGGGGAGATCTTCGACCCGAGCGGCGCGTTCGACGTCAATCCGGTGACCTGGAAGGAGCTCGTCGAAGGCGGGATCACGGTTCGGGGACGACCGATCGCCGAGTGGGATGTCGATGCGGAGCCGGAGGCGCTTCGCCCGTGGATCAGTAGGAATCTGCGCGAGTACTGGACTCCGTTGGCCGCACAGCTGCGCGTCCGTCCGTCGCGCACCCCGGGAACGCTGCTTCGTCGACTCGTGACGTCCCCGCGGGGATTTTCAGCCGGCACCGTTGCGTGGTGCGTGCTCGGTCCCGCGCGCATGCGTCGCACGCTCGCGACCGGTGAGATCATCGGCAAGGAGGAAGCGGGACTACACGCGCTGACCGCATTTCCTCAGCATGCCCCCATCACCGAGGTGGCCCTGGCCCAGGTGCGCGGCGCGCGCATTCCGTCCGCACCGTCACGACGGCAGTGGCGGGGGCTGACCGCCTCGGCGATAGAGGACATGATCGAGGACGCACTGAGAAGCCCCCTGCCTCCCGTACCGACCTCGCCGCGGCAATGATCGCCGAGCTCGAGGTACCGGAGCTCAACTATTAGGCGCTCACTCCCGGTACCGATCGTTGCAAGGTATAAGGGCCGATTGGCCCGTAATCTAGAACTGGAAGATTTGATTTGCGCTCTGCAGGTCGAGCTCTTCATCATCATCGATTGGGCCGCCCGCTCCATAGGCTATTGGCCGAGTGGCCGGAAATCCTAAGCGATATCGACCGCGAGAAAGCATGCACGCCATCAGGACTGGTTGGTCCGGCCGCGATTCCCACCCGTCCGAGGCCGAACAGGACCGCCTCACTTTTCGAGGTCTTGCCGTCTGCGCCAGTTGAAATCAATAAACGCTTTGCGCTATTTGACTCAACGCTTCGCGAACGCGCAGAGCAAACTGCTGGCATCCAGCTCTGGCAAGCGCGTCGTCCAATTGTCGGAAATTCGGCTTAGATTTCCAGTACTCGAACTGGCTGCGGACTATCGGTCGAAGACATGAAGGTGCAGAGTCCACCACGAGCAAGAAGAACTCGTCCGGAGAAATTAGCTCATATGGCTGGGAATCAGGCGTAGTGGTGATTCCGGTCGGCCGGTCCGAGGTGACAACGAGATCAGAACGAGCAGCCAGCGCCGCCGCATGTACGTGGTAGTCATTTGGGTCTTCACCTGTGAACTCAACATCGCCAGGAAAATCCTGAATTACCTCGTCGACGCATGCACGTATGAGTTCTAGGCGGTGACGCGTTCGGTGCCCCGGGGCATCAGGCTGTTCTTTACGCATATTGGCCAACACCTCAGCAAAGACATCCTCGGTCGAATGAAGTTGAAACATTCCTTCGTTGGCTTGCCTCAAGTGAAACATCCAATCAAGGAGGGTCTTACTGAAAAAGATGTTGGCATCGACAAACACTCGCTGGGGCATAAAAACAGACTAGGGCATGTCTCCTTTATTGGCGGAGCCATGTCAGGATCGCGCTGATCACG
>NZ_JBQDYQ010000083.1:0-9551 GCF_052105255.1 Brevibacterium sp. | reverse complement strand
ACTGGGGGTAAGGTGGCTTAGCCCTGGTTTGCCCGGGAACAAATGAATAGCGGGCTGTGGCGCAGCTTGGTAGCGCACATCACTGGGGGTGATGGGGTCGCAGGTTCAAATCCTGTCAGCCCGACGTAAAAGCCCAGGTCAGAGCATGTTTCTGACCTGGGCTTCGTCATGTCCGGGATCGTCCGCGATCGCCGTTGGCTCCTCTTGAATCTCTCGCCCGCGCCCTCTCCGGAGGGTGTCTGAAGGCGCCCAAGTTGATCACCCGGGACCAAACCGGGACCAGAAGCCCATTTTCGGCCTCACAGGCCACGCTCGTCGGGACCAGGCTTCGCCTTCGCGTGCCTCTTGCCCGAGGGCCGTTCGGGCGCCTCGGTCTGGGCGTCGAGGAATCGGTTGGCCAGCTCCCCCGCCTTCGCGATATGCCCCAGATCAGGGTGGAGGTAGCCCTTGGTCGTGTCGATCGATTTGTGGCCGAGGATCTTCTGGAGCACGTGCAGCGGGATGCCGGCATCGGCCATCCAGGTCGCTCCCGTATGCCGCAGACCATGCCGCGACAGCTGCGGCAGCCCCATCTCGGTCACGAGCGAATCCCACTTCGTGGCCCGGCTGACGTTCGCCGTCGTGATCACTCCTCCGCGCACGCCGATGAGCACCCGGTCGGTCGGCTCCTTCTCGGCCGTCAATCGTTCGAGGACGGGCACGAGCGGGCGCAGAATCGGCACAGGCCGCTCCTCCCTGCCCTTGGTCTGCTTCGTCACGAGCCCGCTCGAGGAAGGGAAGGTCTGCTTGCGGATCGTGACGATGTTCGCGTCCCAGTTGACATCCTCGACCCAGAGACCCGCGACCTCGGAACTGCGCGCCGACAGCAGCGCACACAGCATCACGTAGTCGGAGTACGGCTGGCCGGCCCCACCGCAGGCCTCGGCGAGTTTGGTCAGCGTCTCGAGGTCCTTGATGGCGTGCGCGCGCGGGGAGGTATCGGCGGGGCTGCTGAAGTCGAAGACCGAGCTCTTCCCATAAGAGCGACGGGAACGGTTGCGTGCTGGGTTCTTCTCGATTAGCTCATCCCTCACCGCCTCGTCGAGGACGCGCACGAGTGCGGCGACCGAGGACTTGATCAGCGAGGGCGAGAGCTTCAGCTCCCAATCATCGATGGTCCGGTCGATCATGCCGGTACTGATCCCTGCCACCGGCACATGCCCCATCGCCGGAATCACTCGCAGCCGGAGTCCTGCCCAGTAGCCGGTGGCAGTCGAGGTCGGGTCGAGGCCGCGCTTCCAGCGGTCGCCGATCTGCTCGATGTAATCGCTCAACGTGATCGTCAGCTCCACCCCGACCTTCGCCGAGCGTTGCAGCTGGTCGAAGAAAGCCTCGGCCGCTTCCTCGTCGGGAACGACCAAGGCCCGGGTGATGCGCTTCTTCGTCGCCGGGTCGGTCCACCGTGCCCTGGCACGGACCCCGGAGGCACGTTGTTCGACGTCAGTGGAGACCTTCACCCCGATCGGCGGGAACGTCGGCAGACTCTCAGGTGCGCTCATGCGTCTGTTCCAGGGAAGCCAGCCAGGCCTCGACGGCCTCGTACCGGTAGCGGGCGATCCCGCCCATCTGCATGAACGGTGGCCCCTTCTCATCCACGCGCCAGCGCGACAGCGTCGACTCGGAGACTTTCAGGTAGGCGGCGACCTCCCGGCTGTCCATCAACGGGGAGACGAGGATCTGCCCGCTCGGCTCGGTCACGGCCGCTCGCTCCACTCGGAGTTCAGGATCTCCTGGACCTCGGCGTCCTGGGCACGCTGGCGTTCCAGGACCTGTTCTTCGACGAAGGAGACGAAGTCCTCGTTCCGGTTCTCTACCGGGTACTCGGTGCTGTCGGTCGGGGTGAACCCCTCGGCCTCTCCGCCGGGCCAGGGAGTGATGCGGGTGGCCCGATCACGGTCGAGCCGGCTGCCGGAGATGGTGACCCAGTCGCGGAGGCGTTCGCGGGCGGCGGCGAACTCGGCGTGGAAGACGACACCCATGTTTCCCTTGGCCTGCTGGTCGTAGCAGGTCAGCCACTGCTGCCTGAGCGCGGAGAGTTCCCAGATCATCTCCCAGTGTCGATGCCACATCGGCGGAATGATCTGCGGCGGCAGCCCATACGTGTGGCGCAACCAGTCTACGAACTGGTTGAGCTCGAGGAGCTCGTGCTCGAGGTCCTCGGGACTCAGGCGGGTCCAGTCGATGGTCCGCGGGACGCTGCCGAGCTGCGCGCGGAGGTCTTTGGCGTACTCGCGCGAGACCATCTGCTTGACCTGCTTGAGCACTTCCGGGGGCAGATCGGAGATGTCAGCGGTTTCGTCGGGGTTCGTCGGTGTCGGCATGATGCCTCCCGGGTTGCAGGGTCACGAAGAAGAAAGGGGTGCGCGGCGGTCAGCGGTGAGGGCGGCGTGGGGTGCCGACCGGCGCGCGGTCTGAGGGGGTCTTACCGAGACATCGCCTCGTGCCCGGGCGGCTCCGCGCGGGCCGGAGCGGGCTCAGCGGCGACCTCGTTCTGTCGCTGCGCGAGCACCTCGGCGACCGGGTCACCTGCCTGCCCGGCCTGGGGCTGCTGCCCGTCCGGCGGGCCCGCATTCGGTGCCGCCGGTGGCGCCTGCGCCGGGGCCGCAGCAGGAGCCTCCTGCTGGGCAGGAGCGTTCTGCGGCGGCGCAACGGGCGGCTGCGGAGCGACCGGCTGCTCGGGCGCCGCCTGTTGCTGTGCGGGCTGCTGGGGAGCCTGCTGCGCGGGCTGGGCAGGCGCCGTCTGGGCCGGCTGCTGCTGGGCCTGTGCCTGCTGGGCAGGAGCAGCCTGCGCGGGTGCCTGTTGGCCGAGCTGCTGCTGCGCGGGTGCCTGCTGGCCGACGGACTGCTGGCCCGTTGCCTGCTGCTGGGCTTTCTCGCGGGCGGCTGCGTCCTGGCGGGCTGCCTCGCGCTGCATCCCGTCGCGCTCGGCCGGGTACCGGTCGGGGCCGCGGTGGACGGTGTAGGTCGTGACGTTGTTGTCGTGGCCGATGTGCGAGGCGAGGAAATACTCCTCCGTGACCTGCTGCCCATCTCGGGTGGCGGTGTATTCCTTGTTGGCGCCGAAGGCGACGATGTCATCCCCTTTGCGGAACTTCTCGTGGGCGCGCTGCGCGGAGGCACCGAACATGACCATCCGGGTCTCGAGGGGCTCGAGTTCCTGCAGGACCCCGTTCTCATCGATCTGGGTCTGCGGGATCCCGACCCACGCGGAGAACCGCGGATCGTTGTTGACGGTCATCGACAGCTGCGGCCTGGACTTGATGAACCCGGAGATGCCGGGGCCGGTGGGAACGGGCATGATGTTTCCTCTCGCTTCGAACCCCGGCGGTCTCACCGGGGCTGCCCACCAGGTATGGGCCTCTCCCGGCACACCGCGACAACGACCATCCGGTCACAGGACAGTCATGCCGCGGATGGCCTCTCCGTGCCCGGCCGGGTGCCCGCGCGCAACAGCTCCTCGATCTCGGCGCGATCGGTACCCAACTGGCCAGCGTCGGCACGGGTGGGCCAGGCGCGGAGTTTCGTGATGATTGGGCGGGTCCAACAATTGTCTTGGAGATCGTCACGGCCGGCGTGTTGCCGTCCAGTGTTGGAGTCAGTGCCCTCATGGATTCCGCATATACTTCTGTCGCAGAAGCGGTCAAGGTCGTCAACTTGACCAGTAACACCGCTGACGTCGGTCACGATATGTCCATGCCCGACCTGACCCGCTTTCCTGCTCCGTGCGTAGCTGGCGCCGCAGAGGCCGTGGCAGCGCGAAGCCACGCAAGCATTCGCTGCCCAACCTTCTGTGTTCGAAAATCAACGACCAGGCTGTCGAGCGCAATAATCTCTATCTTCAGCACCATTAGATGCATGGCCCGCGATCCCGCAAGACGAACGGGCTCCTCAGCCACAAGTGCTCGCCTCACAGAGGCCGGAGCCGATTCGGGGCTGGAACCCGCCGCCGATTGAACAGGCGAGTCAGGTAAGGTTATACTCACTTCACATTTGTGCGCTGTACAGACACACCTACGCAGCACGGTCAGATGCTGTGCAGACTGTTCGATGAGCGGATGCTCGAGGGGAGGGCCCAAACCCGATGAGAGACCCACTGGCCGACGATCGACGACTTGACGACATCCTCAGTGACGGACTGGCCGAGGCCTTGGAGGACTGGGCTTCGCGAACACCGAAACTCGTGCACGAGGCCGACACTGCGCTGCATTTCGATCCAGCAAGTGCTGCGATCAAGCTCGCACAAGGAGGCGTTGGGGAACAATATCTCGTCTACGAGAGGGCGGGAACGTGGTATTTCGCCGCCGGACCTGCTGCTGAGGTGAGCGTCAGTAGCGACACGCTACACCTGCGGGTCGGCCAATGGCACCGGAGTATCCCCGTAGACGATCCCGTTGAAGCTGTCGCAACGGCATTAGCGTCCGTTCACAGGCATGGACCATCACGGTGCTACGGGTGGGCTTCTTTCGAATTGGCGTTCTTACTGTACGAGGATCGGCCTGGTGCAGGATCGGATACACTCATTCATCTAATGTTGCCTGAGGTCGAAGTGCAGCTCGACGGAAATGCAGCGCGCACCCGAACCTCAATTCCGGGAATGATTACTCGGATTACCGCACTGCTGCGTACCGAACCTGATACGTCCGACGCCATCTCGATCTCGCTCGAGGAACCCGACTTTGCGAATTATCAGAAAAAGGTCAGCATGGCAATCGCCAAGATCAAGAGCCGCGCCTTGGACAAGGTTGTTCTCTCGAGGGTCGTGCCACTTCCCGCTGAGCCCAAGATCGACCTGCCGCAGACTTATCTGTCAGGTCGCCGCGCGAACACGCCAGCGCGTTCGTTCCTTATTGACGTCGGCGGGTGGAAGGCAACTGGGTTCAGCCCTGAGACCATTGTCGAGGTTGACCCGACTGGACGTGTGCGTACACAGCCGCTGGCTGGTACTCGCGCGCTGCATCACCATCGTGAAACAGATAGTCGATTGCGTTCAGAGCTACTCAGCGACGCGAAGGAAGTGCATGAACACGCGATCTCTGTTCGTCTCGCTCTCGACGAGACACGATCGGTGAGCATACCGGGCTCGGTGGCCGTTACAGAGTTCATGGACGTAGAAGAACGTGGATCGGTGCAGCATATCGCCTCTCGCGTCACTGGGCAGCTGCAAGAGAACATGTCGTCTTGGTCGGCATTCGCAGCGCTCTTCCCAGCCGTGACCGTTACCGGCGTTCCGAAAGGGGCTGCGCTGCGAGTCATCCGAGAACTCGAGGGCGAGGAACGCGGCCTTTACGGCGGAGCGGTTCTCCTGGCTGACACGCAGGGTCAACTGGATGCCGCGTTGACACTTCGCACTGTCTTCCAGCGTGACGGACGAAGCTGGCTTCGTGCCGGTGCGGGTGTCATGGGCGAGTCCACGCCCGAACGTGAGTGGGAAGAAACCTGCGAAAAGCTACGCAGTATCGCCCCCTATCTTCGTGGACTGCGAATGTGAGTCCAGATCGTCCATCGTCCTCAGTGCACGGCGAAGAACGCTGATAGCAGGAGCCAGACGCGCGCCGTCGCCGATGCTCACTTACATCCGGAGCACCGGACCCTTGAACGGCCGTTTGCTGTGCCGCGTCCGTCCGCACACCCGGTGACTTTCAAGTTCCACGGCCCACACGATCGACCTCTTTCAAACCCATATGAATCGAGCTGTGCTGGACGAACCATCGTCTTCGATCTCTGCATTGATGATTTCGGCAAGATCAGTCGGACGGGAGTACCACGCGCTGTGGCCACTATCTACGGTGAAGTGACGCGTCCGTTTGGGGAGCGAGTTCACATACTCGTGTTGCATTCGCGGCTTAATGGCTCGATCGCGGGTTGTGAGAACATAGCTGACTCCGACGTTCTCTGGAATCTTGTAGCGCAATTCGGTGTCGAGTATCTGCACTGGTTCAGGAACGAGGCTATCAAGGAGTCGGTCTTGGTCCTCACGCGACAGATCATTGCAGAACACCGCTCGGGCCATCCATCGTGGCATGATCGTCGTTTTGTCTCCGCTCAGAAGGAATCTGCCAAACCATCGCAGAGGCGCAGGCAGCATATCCCAGAAACACGAGCCCGATGGGGGAACTACTGCAGCAACGAAGACAATTTTCTTGATCTTTCTCGGAGCCCGTTCCGCGGCCGCCAATGCGACTATCCCGGCCAGTGAATGGGCAACTATGACAGCTTCTCCTGGTTCATCGTTGATGGCGTCGACGATGGCTTCGGCAAATCCGTCTAGTGTCGGCGGCTGCTTCCCTGCCCCGGGTCGGCCGGGCAAGTTGATAGCAATCGTCCGATGCCGCAGGTGTGGGATCACCCTCTCCCAGCACCAAGCGCCGTGCATCCCGCCGTGGACGAGCAGAGAGAAACTACTCGTCATGTCTAGCCGTCTTCCTATTGAGGTGGTCCAGGGCGAGTCCGAAGGTGTCCGGTTCGAGTGGGACGTCTGCTGTGAGAGTTTGATCTCGGACCAGGAGCATTCTGGTGCAGGCCTTCCGGATGAATTCTGGATCGTGAGTGATCACCAGAATCGTTTTACCGCGCTCGGCCTGTTCGGTGATGCAGTCGACGACGCGGCGGAGATTTCTCCCGTCGAGTCCCGAAGTCGGTTCATCGAGCATGATGAACTGTCGGTTTTGCATGAGCGCTACAGCAATGGTCAGGCGTTGCTTTTGCCCACCGGACAGCGAGCCTGGGTGTCTGTTCCGGTACTCCCACAGCCCGAGTTGTGTGAGAACCCGTTGCGCTTGGGCCATAGAGTCGGGGGTGGACTTGGCGCCGTGCGTCATTTCTCCGAGCACGCTGTCTGAGAACAACTGGCTGTCGGCGTCCTGCATGACGAACCACGTGTTCAGGGACCGTTTGGCTCGGCGGGAATGGGCTCCGCGCAGGCAGATCGTACCCCTGCCTGCGCGCTCGAGTCCGCACAGGGTGCGGCCGAGCGTGGTCTTCCCGGCGCCGTTCGGTCCGGCGAGTGCGACGACTTCACCCGGTTGCAAGGTGAACGACAAGCTCGTCAACAATGATGCGCCGCGCCCTTTCCTGCGGACCGTGAGGTCTGTGACTTCGACGGTAGGGTCGCCGCCGAGCGAAGTGTGGGAGACATGCCGTGCCCCCGGTTCCGTGGTGCGGAGAACCGGGTCACGCAGGCCGAGTTCTTCGAGCGTGGCCTGTGGCAGGTTCTGCAGCTGGGCAGGGGTGTATTCGTGTCGGATGTCCCCGTCGTCCATGTAGACGATCCGGTCGGCGAGGTGCATGAGGTAGGTGAGGCGGTGCTCGGCTATCACGATGGTGCTGCCGGACTCCTTGAGCGTCGTCAGCACGCCTGCGAGTTCTCGGGTGGCGTCGAGATCGAGGTTGGCGGAGGGTTCGTCCATCACATAGAGGGGAGGGCGTGTGCCTGCCGCAGCGGCGACCGCGACCTTCTGCTTTTCGCCGCTGGAGAGGGTGAGGAGTGCGCGATCGAGGAGATGGCTGACACCCAGCCGGTGCGACAGGTCCTCGATGCGTGCCTGAATGTCTTCGGGTGGGAACCCGTAGTTCTCACATCCGAATGCCAGCTCGTCACGCACGACCGGTGCGAAGAACTGGGTCTTCGGATCTTGGAACACGCTGCCGACGAGCCGACCGTACTCCCACGATTGCAGTTCGCGGGCGTTCGTTCCATCGATCTGCACGCCGCCTTCGAGTTCCCCGCCGTAGAACCCGGGGACGAGCCCGTTGAGGACCCGGGTGAGGGTGGTCTTGCCACAGCCGCTGGGCCCGGTAAGGACGACGAACTCGCCGCGGCTGACTTGGAAGGACACGTGGCGCAGTTGCGTGGCCCCGGCCGTGTACGAGAAACTCACGTCGTCGAGGTGGATCATATCGATGTACCTGTCACGAGCTGGTCTGCCAGCACCCATCCGAGCGCCGTGATCGCGCATGCCGCGGCGATCACGTCGACCGGTTGGAAGCGAAGCTGCCGCAGCGATGTTCGGTGACCGGGGTTGTCGGCCCCGCGGGTGGCCGCAGAGACCGATAGGTCGTCGGAGACCTTCATGCTCCGCATCAGCAGAGGCACGTAGATCGATTCGACGACCATCATAGGGTGTGCCGCAGTTCGCCACGACAGCGCGGACAAGCCACGCAGTTTCATCCCGTCGCGAATCGATGCGAACTCCGACCTGATCGTCGGCAGAAAGCGCAGAATGACCGCGCAGGGAAGCACGAGCGCACGAGGCGCCCGGAGCCGCTGCAACGCCCCGACGAGCTCACCTGGCGGTGTCTCGGCAAGGCATTGCACCAGCATCGCGACGGGCATGATCCGTGCTGCGAAGAATACCATGAAGCCGAGCATCAGCCCTGGCCCGGTCGCATACTCAACGATTCCGTACTGCACCAGATACAGCAGCACGAACACGCATACGCCGGTCATGGCCTGCAGCCACATGCCCGTGAGCAGCAGATAGGCCGATGCTCCGGCGACGAGACAGAACAGGCCCGCTGCGTCTACGAGGAGCGTGAGCACGCTGCACAGCAGGAGCAGGAGCATTGTCGTGCGCGGGTCGAACCGCAGCCAGCCTGGTCTCATGCGGCGCTGATGATCCCGGCCTTGACGAAGTGCTTTGACAGGAGCTTCCGCCCCATCCAGTGCCCGAGCAGGGCCAGGACGGCACCGGCGATCACGGACACTGCCACCGCACCCGGGGAGGTCGCGAAACGAAGGAACAGTTCGGCCGAGGCGCCCATGCTCTCGAACTGGTCATAGTAGGTGTCGCCGAAGAGGTAGATGGGCAGGTAGGAGCCGATCGAGAACATGATTCCGAAGATCATGTAGGTCACAGCGTTGAGCATGCCGTTGCGGTACGCTCGCGGTCGCCACAGAATGGTCTCGCAGATCAGGCCGGCGGCCAGGTAGAAGGGGATCATGTAGAAGAACCCCGGCAGCGCGGAGATGATCGCGATGATCAGGTAGAACAGCACAGCGGTTCCGCGCTTAGCGACTCGATAGCTCATCAGGACATACACCGGGGCTGAGAACAGCGCGCACAGGCCGCCGACGACAGGGTAAGCGAAGCCATAGATCGGGGTGAGGATCATGCCGATCACGGTGTTAATCACCATCGCGAGGACACCGCAGATGCCAATGGTGACGAGGTCTTTGACCCCCAGCCGCCTTCGCGGCGAGGTGGAATTGTCCCGGGTTGAAGTGTTCATAGCGGTCCTTTCGAGCAGTGTTTAGGCAGGAAGTCACCAGTAGGCATTTGGCGCGAGACCGTACCGTCGAATTGGTGCGTGCCGGCCCTCGACCTCCTCGATCCGTGAGGAGCCAGGCTCATATGGAGGGCGAGTCTAAAGCTGTGATCCACTCCGATCGTGTCCCCAGCGTTCCTGGCTCGGCCACTCACCGAAGCAGGCTCCAGGCTCCCGGTGATGCCTGCCACGACGTTTGCCTCAACGTTCATGGCCGGCGTCCTGCGTTGGCACGTCCGAATTCGTCG
>NZ_JBQDYQ010000082.1:0-9932 GCF_052105255.1 Brevibacterium sp. | reverse complement strand
TCACCTATCCGCTCGACCTCGTCCTTGCGGAACAGCTCGCCCGAATGCGTGACGGAGCTGCAGTCCCTGGAGCAGATGCGTTGGATTCGGCGAAGGAGGCGCGATGAATCAGATCAGTCCCTGCATCGGCACTGGCGTCGATGTCCATGCCTTCGCCGTCGATCCCGCACGCGAGCTGTGGGTCGCGGGACTGCTGTGGCCGGGCGAACGAGGCCTCGAAGGACACTCGGACTCCGACGTGGCCGCCCACGCCTGCTGCGACGCACTGTTCGCCGCAGCGGGACTCGGCGATCTCGGCGAGCACTTCGGCGTCGACCGCCCGGAATTCGCCGGTGCCTCGGGTTCGGCGCTGCTCGCCGAGGCGGCCCGCATCGTCCGCGAGGCAGGCTTCGAGGTCGGCAACATCTCCGTTCAAGTGATCGGCAACCGGCCGAAGATCGGCACGCGTCGTACAGAAGCCCAGCAGGCATTGTCGGCGGCAGCAGGCGCACCGGTATCGGTATCGGGCACCACTTCGGACGGCCTCGGTCTGACCGGCCGCGGTGAAGGAGTCGCGGCCATCGCCACCGCGCTGATCCACCCCCGCTGATCTGCCCGACCCGAACCATTCGAACTGGGCCACGAGAACCGAGCCACGAGAACCGAGCCACGAGAACCGAGCCACGTGAACCGAGCCATGAGAGCTGAACGAGGAGAGCCAGCAAGGAGAGTCCTCTTCCAGGGTGCCGGTGCCGTCGGCCTCGCCGGAGCCGCGCTCTTCACCGACGCTCACGAGGTCGCCGTTGTCTCCCGCTCGCCCGGCGCCGACGGGCGGGCGGCCTATCCGCGACGCGTGAGCATCGCCGACCCGCCCGATTCCGGCCAGGTGGGCTTCCGAGACAGCAGCTGTGCGGGAGGACTCGGGCGAGCCGAGGGCAGACGAGCGAGTTCGAGCGGTGGCTGGTCGGTGACCCGTGTGGCCGCGACCCGACGGGTGACGATCACAGACTGGACTGCTGCTGCCGCTGATGGAATCTGGGACCTCATCGTCCTCACGACTCGACCGGGTGATCTCGACGCTGAGGTGGTCTCGAAGATTCGGGAGATCTCTCCCGCGTTCATTGCGACGACGAGCCAGGTCGAAGGAGACCTCGAGCGAGCACAGGCCGTCTTCCCCGGTGCCCAAGCCGTCATTGTCGGACCCGCGTTCCTGTCCGAACGACTGGACCCGGGTGCGCCGGCTGACGGTGTGCGCCCAGCCGACAGCCGGGTCGGGGAAGTCGACAGTGGTGTGCCCACAGACGGCGGACGCGACGGAGAGGTCGACAGAAAGGCCGAACCCGGGCATGAAGTGAGGTTCTGGGCACCGGCCGGCGCACCGCGTTTCCTCGTCGCCGGGCCGAGGGGCGCGGTGCGTTCGCTCGTTCGCGGGCTGGGCCGCCGTGTGCTGCCGGTGCCGATGGAGGCCGTGCTGCTGCCGCCGACGGTGTTCATTCCCTTCGTCGCCGAACTCAGCATCCGCGACGGCGACTGGGCCGCACTGAAATCTCATCTCGACCGACCCGCGAATGCGGCGACCGAAGCCGTGCGGAGCCGCCTCGGGGTGCCGGTTGCCGTGTTCGGCAGCGCAGCACACGTTGTGCTCGCAGCGCTGGAGAGAATCGTGCCGATCGACGTGACGAACTATGCAGGCAGACACTTCGCTCGGCACGTGGGCCAGACCAGGGACATGCTCGTCGGCTGGGCGGGATCGGCCGATTCGGCTCGCGCACTGCGGGAACTCATCGCCGCGCTGGACGCGAACGGAGCGTGAGGCTCGACGGTTCCCGATGGCCGCATTGGACGACGGCTGCGGCTGAACACCGGCCGCGGGAGACTGCCGCGGTCCGGGCACGGAAGCCGACAGCCGCCTCGGCGGCGGTGATGGGCGGTCTCAGACCTTCGCGTCTGGGTGGCGCTTCGTGACGACGAGGCCGACGAGGCAGAGCGCGACGACGAAGATGAGCGTGCCGACGATCTGGAAGCGCACGGATTCGACGGTCAGGCCGAGTCCGATGATCACAGCGATTCCGGCCAAGGTGACATACGACAGCCAGGGGTAGCCCCACATGCGCAGCGGCAGGGACCGGCCGGCCGCCTCGGCGCGACGACGCAGAACGATCTGCGATACGAGGGTGGCGACCCAGGTGACGATGAGCGTGGAGCCGACGATATTGAGCAGGACCCCGAGGACTTCGGCGGCCCAGAAATAGTTGAGTGCGACGGCGACGAAGCCGAACGCGGAGGTGGCCAGCACCGCTGCCACTGGCACACCGCGGCGATTGGTGCGGCCGAGCCCGCGCGGCAGCATGGACCGCTGCGACATCGAGAACGACATTCGGGACGCTCCGTAGATGTTCGCGTTCATCGACGACAGCAGCGCAATGACGATGACCGCGGCCAGCAGCGAGGCGATGAACGGCAGCCCAGCAGTCTCGAGAACGGCCACGAAGGGGGACTCCGCCAGGCGGTCGTCCGTCCAGGGCAGGACGAGGACGATGATCGCCACGGACCCGATGTAGAGGAACAGGATGCGCCACACGATCGTCTTGATCGCCTGAGAGACGCTGCGTTCGGGGTTCGCGGTCTCGGCCGCGGCAACAGCGACGATCTCGATGCCGCCGAAGGCGAAGGCGACGACGAGCAGACCGGCGGCGATACCGGAGATGCCGGTGGGCATGAACCCGTCGGCGAAGATCTGCGCGGGCGGTTCGGCCGGGGTCCACCCGAACAGGTACGCGGCACCGAGGACGACGAAGAGAACGACGAAGGCGACCTTGATGAGCGAGAACCAGAACTCGAACTCGCCGAAGCTGCCGGAAGTGGTGAGGTTGATCGCGGTGAAGACGAGCATGATCGCCAAGGCGATGACCCACTGGGGGACGGCCGGAATATAGGAGGCCGCGATCTGTGCGGCGGCGGTGGCCTCGGCGGCGACGACGAGGCACAGTTGGACCCACCACAGAGCACCGACGGCGAAGGCCGCGGCCGGGCCCATGGCCTTGCCCGCATAGTGCGAGAATGCACCCGGATTCGGGTCGGCGGCGACGAGTTCGCCTAACGCCCGCATGACGAAGATGACGATGAGGCCCGCGACGATGTAGGAGATGAGCACGGCGGGACCGGCCGCCTGCACTCCGGCACCGGATCCGACGAAGAGACCGGCGCCGATCGCCGAACCGAGGCTCATCATCACCAGGTGGCGGGGCTTCATGCCCACCTTGAGGCCGGTGGACGCGGCGGCAGAAGAACCGGAGGCCGAGGCGGAAGCCGACTCGGAGGGCTGAGAAGACTGTGATTCAGGCACCCGAGAAGTCTATCCGTCAGGGGTGGAAAGCGCAGACGCGGGTCGCGAACCACTGTGGGTCGCGACCCGCGTCTGCGAGTTGCACTGTTCGGTCAGAGACTGACCGTAGGCCGGTCGGCGATGCGATCAGCGTCGTCGCCGGCGAGTGGTCAGGGTCCGTCCTGCGGCGGCTCAGTGGCCGCGCTTGATCCAATCCTCAAGGGCCGGGCTCTCGGCGCCGATCGACGTCGAGTCACCGTGCCCGGTGAGCACGACGGTCGCCTCGGGCAGCCGGAAGAGCACGTCCCGGATCGATTCGATGATCGTATCGAAGCTCGAATGCGAACGCCCCGTGGCCCCGGGGCCGCCCTTGAACAGAGTGTCTCCGGAGAACAGCACGGGACCGACGGCCCGACCGGCACCGGCCGATGCCGGAGCCGGCAGACCGGTCTCGACGAAGAAGCACGTCGAACCGGGGGAGTGGCCGGGAGTGTGCAGGGCCTTGAGCCTGACTCCGCCGACGGTCCAGGTGTCGCCGTGGGCGATCTGTCCGTCGGGACGGTAGTTCTCATAGGTCATATCCCACAGCACATAGTCATCGGGATTGAGGTACACGGTCGGATTGCCCACCCGCTGTGCGAAGTCGCGGACGACTCCGACATGATCGTCATGACCGTGCGTGAGCAGAATGGCCTTGACCTCTCTGGATCCGACCGCCTCGGCGATCGCATCGACATCATGGGCCGGGTCGATGACGATGACCTCGGAGTCATCACCGATGATCCACACATTGTTGTCGACGTTGTGCGTTTCCCCATCCAGGGAGAACGTACCCGACGTGACGAGATGCTCAATAGCTGTCATTACAGTTCCACCACCGATCGCAGAACTTCTCCCTTGGCCATCTTCTCGAATGCGGATTCGACATCGCCGATGCCGATGCGTTCGGACACGAACTTCTCGAGCGGGAAACGTCCCTGCTGGTAGAGGTCGACGAGCATCGGGAAGTCACGGTCGGGCAGGCAGTCGCCGTACCACGAAGACTTGAGCTTGCCGCCGCGGCCGAATACGTCGAGCAGCGGAACGGTGAGCTCCATGTCCGGAGTCGGCACGCCGACGAGCACGACGGTGCCGGCGAGGTCGCGGCCGTAGAAGGCCTGCCGCCAGGTGGCGGGGAGTCCGACGGCGTCGATGACGACATCGGCGCCGAAGCCTCCGGTGCGCTCCTGGATCGCGGCGACGACTTCGTCCTCGCTCATGCCCTTCGTGCTCACGGTGTGCGTGGCACCGAAATCGTTGGCCCAGGACAGCTTCTTCTCATCGATGTCGAGCGCGATGATCGTGTTCGCTCCGGCCAGAGCCGAACCGGCGATCGCCGCGCACCCGACGCCGCCGGCGCCGATCACGGCCACGGACTTGCCGCGGGTGACCTCACCGGTGTTGATGGCGGCGCCGATTCCGGCCATCATTCCGCAGCCGAGCAGACCTACGACCGCCGGGTCCGCCTCGGGGACCTTCGTGCACTGACCGGCGGCGACGAGCGTCTTCTCGGCGAACGCGCCGATGCCCAGTGCGGCTTCGAGTTCGGTGCCGTCGGGCAGGGTCATCTTCTGCGAAGCATTGTGGGTGTCAAAGCAGTACCAGGGTTCGCCGCGCTTGCAGGCACGGCAGTCTCCGCAGATGGCGCGCCAGTTGAGGATGACGAAATCGCCGACCGCGACCTCGGTGACCCCATCGCCGACTTCGGAGACGACGCCGGCGGATTCGTGGCCGAGCAGGAACGGGTAGTCGTCGCTGATTCCGCCTTCGCGGTAGTGGAAGTCCGTGTGGCAGACGCCGCACGACTTCACATCGACGACGACCTCGCCCGGGCCCGGATCCGGGATGACGATGTCGGTGAGTTCGACTGGGGCTCCCTTGCTGCGGGAGATGACGCCCTTGACTGTCTGTGGCATTGCGTCTCCTTTGTGTCTTCGGCAGCGGGTGTCCGCAGATACGGAACCCGAAGTGGACCTGATGCACCCCGGCAGGGGTGCTCACACCCCCCACCCTAACCAGGCCGGACGTCCGCGACCAGTGGGTATTCAGGAGTGAGACGATGCGTTCGACCAGGGTGGGGTGAGTGTGGATAGGCGAAGGCGGCCCGATGCGTGGATTGCATCGGACCGCCTCGGTGAGAGTGAGCCGATCCGCGTCGCCGAGGCGGTGCTGCGGATCCGACTCAGCCGGTCGTGAACGGGGTGGGGTTCACCCGGTCCGTCAGTCGGCGACGTCCTCGTCGGGGTGCTTGCGCAGGTGCAGCATTGCGGCTCCCAGGCCGCCCCAGACGGTGACCATCGCGATGACCATCATGACGATTGCTGAAGTGTCCATGTCAGACTCCCTTGGTCTCGTTGCGGAGGTTCTCTTCGGCCACGGAGTCGGCGATCGCCTCGTTCATGTCGTCGATCGTCTTCTTCGGCCATCTGACCAGTGTGAGGACGATGGAGGCGACGACGAGCAGAGCGATCATGCCCCAGCCGTAGGTGCCGATGATGACGGCCGGGTAGCCCTCGTAGCCGTCGGCGGCGTAGGCGATGATCTGTGTGACGAGCATGTAGGCGAGCACCACACCGGTGATCGAGATGAGGATCATCCAGGTCCACCCGAGCTTGAAGCTCGAGACTGCGTTGAGGTGACGCTTGAATACCGGCAGCTTGCGCAGCAGCCACGCGACGACGACGATCGAGAGGACGGCCGAGCCGACGATGCCGATGTTGTTCGCCCAGGCATCCATGGTGTCGAGCGCGTAGAGTCCGGTCACCGTGGGCATGAGCACCAGCGAGACGATCGCCATCGCGCCGCCGACGGTCGCCGTCGAGGTCTTGTTGCTGAGACGGAACTTGTCCCGCAGAGCCTGGATCGGCACCTGCACGATCGAGATCAGCGAGGTCAGACCTGCGAAGACGAGGCAGGCGAAAAAGACGAATCCGAAGATCGCCCCGCCGGGCATCTGGGAGATCAGCGTCGGGAAGCCGACGAAGGCCAGGCCGATGCCCGACGATGCCACCTCGGAGACCTCGACGCCCTGCGCAGAGGCCATGAACCCGAGGGCCGCGAAGATTCCGATGCCGGCGAGGATCTCGAACGCCGAGTTCGAGAAGCCGACGACGAGACCGGAGCCGGTGAGGTTCGTCTTCTTCTTCAGGTAGGAGGCATAGGTGATCATGATGCCGAAGGCGATGGACAGCGAGAAGAAGATCTGACCGTACGCCGCGATCCACACCTTGTGATCTGCCAGTGCCGAGAAGTCGGGAGTGAACAGTGCATTCAGTCCCTGCGCAGCGCCGGGAAGGAACAGCGACCGGACGACGAGGGCGAGGAAGAGGACGATGAGCAGCGGAATGAAGATCTTCGAGAACCGTGCGATGCCGTTCTGCACACCGAGCAGGAGGATGCCGAGGACGATGGCCCACACGATGATGAGCGGGATGAGCACGCCGGGAACGAATTCGAAGGAGATTCCGGGGTCTCCGAGCTTGAGGTACTCGCCGAAGAGGAAGCCCTCCGCGTCGTCGCCCCAGGCCTCACTCAGCGAGAAGAACATATAGGAGCCGGCCCAGCCGATGATGGCGGCGTAGTAGATGCCGATGATGATCGCGATTCCGGTGGCGAACCAGCCGATGGGCTCGGCGGCACGGTGAGTCATTCGGTAGGCCAGCGGAGCCGATCCGCGAGACCGGTGGCCCATCGCGTAGTAGAAGAACAGCAGCGGGATGCCTGCCGTCAGCAGAGCGACGAGGTAGGGGATGAGGAAGGCGCCGCCGCCGTTCTCGTAGGTGACATACGGGAAGCGCCAGATGTTGCCGAGGCCGACCGCCGAACCGATGGCCGCGAAGATGAACGCGCCGCGGGAGACGAAGACCTCCCTCTGGGGTGATGACATGGGTGACATGATGTCCTTTCTTGTCCGGTCGCGGACCATCGCGACCGAGTGGGGCCACCGAAGTTTCGTCTGTGAGATCGGTGGTCCGATGTGAAGTCCGTGATGTGAGAAATGATCTCTGCTGCGGCTTCATTACATCGCTCCAGTTTACTGTGAAAACGCTGGGCAATGTGCCCGCCGTCACGTGATGCGCATAACAGTCGTGTATCGAATAATGGGAACCCGGGAAATCTTCCACGCCCGGTAGACTTGGGGGCGTGACTATCTCGCTCTACAACACCGCCAGCCGCACGACCGAAGAACTGCGCCCCGTCAACGACGGTCGGGTCGGTATCTACGTCTGTGGCGCCACGGTGCAGGGCGAGCCGCATATCGGCCACCTGCGTTCGGCCTCGGTGTTCGACACTCTGCGCCGCTGGCTGCTCTACAGCGGTTACCGGGTGACCATGATCCGCAATGTCACCGACATCGACGACAAGATCCTGTCGAAGTCCGTCGAGGAGGGTCGGGAATGGTTCGCTCACGCGTATAAGTACGAACGCGCCTTCACCGCCGCCTACGATGCGCTCGATGTGCTGCCGCCGAGCAGCGAACCGCGCGCGACGGGGCACATCACCGAGATGATCGAACTCATCTCCCGCCTCATCGAGGCCGGTCATGCCTACCCCGCGATCGACGGCAGCGCCGATGTCTACTTCGACGCCGCCTCGTGGAGCGAATACGGGGCACTGACCAACCAGAGGCTCGAGGACATGGAACTGTCCGAGGGGGCCGAGCTGCGCGGGAAGAAGGACGCCAGGGACTTCGCGCTGTGGAAGGCGCATAAGGACTCCGAGCCGATCACCGCCTCGTGGCCGTCGCCGTGGGGACGGGGCCGGCCGGGCTGGCACATCGAGTGCTCGGCCATGTCAACGAAGTACCTGGGGTCGAACTTCGACATCCACGGCGGCGGACTCGACCTGCGGTTCCCGCACCACGAGAACGAGCTCGCCCAGTCCCGAGCGGCCGGCGACCGGTTCGCGAACATCTGGATGCATTCCGGCCTGCTCAATGTGGGCGGGGACAAGATGTCGAAGTCTCTGGGCAACTCTGTCTTCGCCTCCGACCTTTTCGACACGTTCAGCCCGCTGGCCGTGCGCTACTTCCTCACCGGCGCCAGCTACCGGTCGATTCTCGACTTCTCGAGCGAGGCGATGGAACGCTCGGCGGCCTCGCTCGAACGGCTTCAGAACTTCCTCCAGCGCGCCCACCAGGCACTCGGAGCGGACGCGCCGGCGCTGCCGGACGTCAGCGTCTCCTACGCTTCACGCAGCGTCGACGTTCCTGCCGAATTCGCCGCCGCCCTCGACGACGACCTCGGTGTGCCGCGGGCGCTGTCGGTCGTCTTCTCCTCCGTGAGCGAGGGAGCGAAGCTCCTCGACTCCGGCAGCGACCGTGCGGGACTGAGGCGAATCGTCGCCGAGGTGGAGCTCATGCTCGACATCCTCGGAGTCAATCCCAGCGCCGCTGTCTGGGTCGGATCGGCGACCGATGCCAAGGCGGAGTCCGCGCTCGACTCCCTCGTGGCCACCATGGCCGCACGGCGGGCCGAGGCGAAAGCGGAGAAGGACTTCGCCACTGCCGATGCCCTGCGTGACGAACTGGCCGCGGCCGGCGTCATCATCGAGGACACGGCCGACGGGTACCGCTACCACCTCGGCGAGGGCTGAGGTCGACGAATTTCGGTCACGGGCATGAGCTCGCGACCCCAACGCATCCGATAGGAAATACATGGCTTCCAATCCCCGCTCCGGCGGATCGAAGAAGGGCCCGACCAAGGGGTCGGGCGGCAAGAACAGGCGCGGCCTGCGCGGCAAGGGGCCGACGCCCAAGGCCGAGGACCGCGTCTATCACAAGGCGCACAAGGCCGCGCAGCAGCGCAAGAGTTCGAACGCCTCGGCGCAGGCGAAGCGGAAGAAGAAGGAGCTCGGACCGAATATGGTCGCCGGGCGCAATTCGGTCCTCGAGGCTCTGCGCGAAGGTGTTCCGGCCACCGCGATGTACGTCTCCGGTCGCATCGACTCCGACGATCGGGTGCGCGAATCCATCACTCTGGCGACGCAGCGCGGAATCTCGATGCTCGAAGCGAGCAAGCCCGACCTCGACCGGCTCACCGACGACGCGATCCACCAGGGCATCGCCCTGCAGGTTCCGCCGTACGACTATGCCGACCCCGCCGACCTGCTCGAATTCGCGGCCGAACGAGCCGAGACTCCGCTGCTCGTGGCCCTCGACGGGATCACGGATCCGCGCAACCTCGGTGCCATCGTCCGGTCGACGGCGGCTTTCGGCGGTCACGGTGTGATCATCCCGGAGCGTCGCGCCGCCTCGATGACGGCCGCGGCGTGGAAGACCTCCGCCGGTGCCGCTTCTCGCATCCGCGTGGCACAGGTGGTCAACCTGGCCAGGGCGATCGATGAGCTGAAGAAGCAGAATGTCTTCGTTGTCGGCCTCGACATGGACGGTGACGTCGACCTGCCCGAACTGACCTTCACCCGCGACCCGCTGTGCATCGTCGTCGGCTCCGAAGGCAAGGGTCTGTCGCGGCTCATCTCGGAGAAGTGCGACCAGATCGTGTCGATCCCGATCGCCGCGACCACCGAGTCGCTCAACGCCGGCATCGCCGCAGCGGTCTCCCTCTACGAGGTGGCACGAGCCCGCCGC
>NZ_JBQDYQ010000081.1:0-9936 GCF_052105255.1 Brevibacterium sp. | reverse complement strand
TCCGAATTCCCGAGCGAACGCATTCCCGAAGACGATGCGGCGCTCGAAGCCATGGACGAACTCGCAGCACGACGCGCACGCAAGTCCGGCTGACACCCGACAAAGATTCTGCACCTTCACCGAGGCGGCCCGCTCAGACCGAGCGGGCCGCCTCGGTTCTCGTCCGGGTCGTTCTGAACGCGGTCTGGGAGTCTTCATCACATGCAGAACTGCCGCCGCGAACCTGTGTTCGGGGCGGCAGTCGGCGATCTGCTGGGGGAGCTGCGGCTTAAGCGTTCACTTCTTCTCGGTCTGCTGAACGCCGTTCCTGGTCGGTGCCGCACTGCGTCGGCCCCGGATGTTCTCCGAGCGCAGCGCGCGCTCAAGAAGAGCGTCGAACGAGGCTGAGACCTCATCAGCCGGTTTGCCCGGCCAGGAGTGGATCGGTCGCGCCGATCCCTGAGCCTGCTGCATGACCGCGCGTTCGGCCAGAGGCGGATTGAGCACGAGCGGACCGAACATCTCGCGCATCTCCTGGATGCGGTAGTCGTGTTCGGTCGAACCGGCCCGCACCCGGTTGACGACGAGCCCGAGAGGCTGCAGGTCGGAGGCACCGCGCTGCCGCAGCTCATCCGTTGCGCGCAGGGCCCGATCGGCGGCCGCGACGGAGAACAGGCTCGGCTCTGTCACGACCGCGACGCGATTGCTCGCCGTCCAAGCCGTGCGGGTGAGGCCGTTGAGGCTGGGCGGACAGTCGATGAGGACGAGCCGGTAGCCCTTGGCAATCCGCGACAGGGCGTCTTCGAGTCGGCGCAGATAGCGCTCGGACAGCGAAGGCCGATCGAATTCCGCAGCGCGCGGAGAACCGGAGATCACGTCGAGGTGGCCGAGCCGGTCTCCGACCCATCCGGAGGGGATGATCGCCTCGGACAGGATCTTCTGGGACTTCGGGGCAGCGAGCACATCGGCGATATCGACACGCGTCGAGGTCGGCACATCGAGGCCGGTCGACGAGTCCGCCTGCGGGTCCATGTCGACGACCAGAGTGGGAATTCCTCTGTTGTAGGCCGCCGAGGCCAGACCGAGCGTCACGGATGTCTTACCGACTCCGCCTTTGAGGCTGCTGATACTGAGGACAAGCACCCTCCTACGTTAACGTATCGGCGGCTGCCGAGCCGTGCCGACCACGCCGAGACTCACGTCTCAGTCCAAAGTAGACCCCCGGGCGCAGGGGTGTTCCAGGTCACTTGTAGAGTATGTATCCGACAGCTTGTCGACCAGTCGCCCAGTGCGGCCGATACAGAAGTGAGAGACACCTATGTTCTCCAAAGTCCTCGTGGCCAATCGCGGAGAGATCGCCGTCCGTGCTTTCCGTGCCGCTTATGAGCTCGGAGCCTCCACCGTCGCAGTCTTCCCTTATGAGGATCGCAACTCCGAACACCGTATGAAGGCCGACGAAGCCTACATGATCGGTGAGGAGGGCCACCCCGTCCGCGCGTACCTCAGCGTCGAAGAGATGCTGCGGGTGGCGAAGGAGAGCGGCGCCGACGCCATCTACCCCGGTTACGGGTTCCTCTCCGAGAACCCCGATCTGGCACGTGCCTGCGCTGAAGCGGGCATCACGTTCATCGGCCCCAAGGCCGATGTGCTCGAACTGGCAGGAAACAAGGTCCAGGCGTTGGCGGCCGCACGCAATGCGGGCATCCCGGTTCTCGACTCGACTCGTCCGTCAGCCGACATCGCCCAGCTGCTCGCCGATGCAGAATCGATGGAATACCCGCTCTTCGTCAAGGCTGTCGCAGGCGGCGGCGGCCGTGGAATGCGTCGCGTGGCTCAGGCGACTGAGCTCGAGGATGCGCTGAAGGCCGCCATGCGCGAGGCCGAGGGTGCCTTCGGTGACCCCACTGTCTTCATCGAGCAGGCGGTGCAGCGCCCCCGTCACATCGAGGTCCAGGTGCTGGCCGACAACGATTCGAACGCCATCCACCTCTTCGAACGCGACTGTTCCGTGCAGCGCCGCCACCAGAAGGTCGTCGAGATCGCTCCGGCGCCGAACCTCGATCCCGAGATCGCGGCCGCCCTGCACGCCGATGCCCTGAAGTTCGCGAAGGCGCTGGGCTATCAGAACGCCGGCACCGTGGAGTTCCTCCTCGAGACCGACGGCCCGCGCGCAGGCAAGCACGTGTTCATCGAGATGAATCCGCGCGTCCAGGTCGAACACACCGTGACCGAAGAGATCACCGATGTCGACATCGTCGCGTCTCAGATGCGCATCGCCGCCGGGGCCAGCCTCGAAGAGATCGGTCTGCGACAGGATGAGATGCGCATCAAGGGTGCCGCCCTCCAGTGCCGCATCACCACCGAGGACCCTGCCAACTCGTTCCGTCCCGACACCGGAACGATCACTGCCTACCGCTCGGCCGGCGGTGCAGGTGTGCGCCTCGACGGTGGAACCGTCCATGCCGGTGCCGCCGTCAGCCCCCATTTCGACTCGATGCTCGTCAAGCTCTCCTGCCGTGGTCGGGATTTCGCTCAGGCCGTGGGCCGGGCCAAGCGAGCACTGGCGGAGTTCCGCATCCGCGGGGTGTCATCGAACATCGGCTTCCTGCAGGCCGTTCTCGACGATCCCGCATTCGTCGCCGGCGACCTCTCCACGTCCTTCATCGAAGAGCGCCCGCAGCTCTTCGACGCACGCGTGAGCGCCGACCGCGGCTCGAAGCTGCTCGACTACCTCGCCGACGTCACGGTCAATCGTCCCCACGGCGAACCGGGGCTGCGCATCCGTCCGGGCGACAAGCTCCCGAACATCGACCTCTCGCAGGCTCCCGCTCCCGGCAGCCGCGACCGTCTCGCCGAGCTCGGTCCGGAGGGCTTCGCGCGTGCCCTGCGGGAGCAGACCACTCTGGCCGTCACCGATACGACTTTCCGTGACGCTCACCAGTCGCTGCTCGCCACCCGCGTGCGCACCCGCGATCTGCTGGCCGTGGCCGGACACGTGTCCCGGATGACGCCCGAGCTGCTGAGCATCGAGGCCTGGGGCGGTGCCACCTACGATGTGGCTCTGCGCTTCCTCGGTGAGGATCCCTGGGAACGCCTCGAGGCTCTTCGCGCCGCGGTGCCCAACATCAATCTGCAGATGCTGCTGCGGGGCCGCAACACCGTCGGCTACACCCCGTACCCGACCGAGGTCACCGACGCCTTCGTCGACGAGGCCGCTCGCACGGGCATCGACATCTTCCGGATCTTCGATGCGCTCAACGACGTCGAGCAGATGCGCCCGGCGATCGAAGCCGTGCGTGGAACGAACACGGCGCTGGCCGAGGTGGCTCTGTGCTACACCTCGGACATCCTCGACCCAGCCGAAGAGCTCTACACGCTCGACTACTACCTGCGCCTGGCCGAGCAGATCGTCGAGGCCGGAGCCCATGTTCTCGCCATCAAGGACATGGCCGGTCTGCTGCGCCCTGCCGCCACGGCCAAGCTCGTGACGGCTCTGCGGGAGAACTTCGATCTGCCCGTCCACGTCCACACCCACGACACCGCCGGCGGCCAGTTGGCCACCCTCTATGCTGCGGCCGCTGCCGGAGCCGATGCCGTCGATGCCGCTTCGGCGGCCATGGCCGGAACGACCAGCCAGCCGAGTCTCTCAGCCCTCGTCGCCGCGTTCGAGAACACCGACCGCGACACAGGCATCAGTCTCGACGCCGTCAGCGATCTCGAGCCCTACTGGGAATCGGTGCGCAAACTCTACGCACCCTTCGAATCCGGTCTCGCCGGCCCGACCGGCCGCGTCTACCGCCACGAGATCCCCGGCGGTCAGCTGTCGAACCTGCGTCAGCAGGCCGTGGCGCTCGGACTCGGGGAGCGGTTCGAAGACATCGAACACATGTACGCCGCCGCCGATTCGATCCTCGGCCACCTCGTCAAAGTCACCCCGTCATCGAAGGTCGTCGGCGATCTGGCGCTCCATCTCGTCGGTGCCGGTGTCTCACCGGAGGAATTCGCTGAGAACCCGGACAAGTTCGATATCCCGGATTCGGTGATCGGCTTCCTCAACGGCGACCTCGGTGACCCTCCGGGAGGATGGCCCGAGCCGTTCCGCACGAAGGCTCTCGCCGGTCGCTCCGCCAAGCCGCTCGTCGAACACCTCGAACCCGCGGATGCGCAAGCCCTGCAGACACCGGGCCGGGAGCGGAAGGACAAGCTCAACGAGCTGCTGTTCCCCGGGCCGACGAAGGAATTCCGGACGATGCGCTCGAACTACGGGGACCTGTCCGTCGTCGAGACCTCCGAATACCTCTACGGGCTCACCGGCGGCGAAGAACACGCCGTCGAACTGGCGAAGGGCAAGAACCTGCTCATCGGCGTCCAGGCCATCGGCGGAACCGACGAACGCGGAATGCGTTCGGTCATGTTCACCCTCAACGGACAGCTGCGTCCGCTGCAGGTGCGTGACCGGTCCGTCGAAAGCGAAGTCAAGACGGCAGAGAAGGCCGACCCGAACAACCGCGGTCATGTCGGCAGCCCGTTCGCCGGCGTCGTGACCATGCAGGTCCACGAGGGCGACACGGTCGCTGTCGGAGACACCGTTGCCACGATCGAGGCCATGAAGATGGAAGCGACGATCACCACGCAGACGGCCGGAACCGTCTCCCGCGTGGCCATCGCTGATGTCCAGCAGCTCGAAGGCGGAGACCTCGTCGTGGTGATCGATGCCTGAACGCGAGATCCGGCTATGGGGCGACCCCGTCCTGCGCAGCAGGTGCGAGACGGTGACCGTCTTCGACGATCACGTCGAAGCCCTGGCCGCCGACCTCGTCGACACCGCACGGCCCGAGGGCCGTGCGGCCGTGGCCGCACCGCAGATCGGAGTCGGCCTGCGGGCTTTCGGCTACGACCTCGACCGTCGCACCGGCTATGTCATCAACCCGGAGATCGTCGAGCTCGGCGGGCAGCTGCGTGATATCGAAGAAGGCTGCCTGTCCGTGCCCGGACTGTTCTTCCCCACCCCGCGCTACGAGTTCGCTCGGGTGCGCGGGGTGGATGCGACGAATCAGACGATCGAGATCGAGGGCACTGAGGTCTTCGCACAGATGCTCCAGCACGAGGTGGGTCACCTCGACGGGCAGGTCTACATCCAGACTCTGCCCGGAGAGCGCCGGCGGGAGGCCATGAAGGCCATCCGCTCGGCCGACTGGTTCCTCGCGCGGATGTCCTGAGCACATCGACACACACCATCGACCACAATGACCTGAGAAGGAGAAGTTCTTGAGCATTCAGCGCACAGCCGTCATCGGCAGCGGACTCATGGGAGCCGGAATCGCCGAGGTGCTGGCGAAGTCCGGCCTCGACGTGATCGTCCGTGAGATCAACGAGGAGGCATCGGCCGCCGGCCGAGCCCGCATCGAGAAGTCCCTCGCCCGCGCCGTGGACAAGGGCAAGCTCGATGCCGCTGCCCGCGACGAGGCCCTTGGCCGACTGCGGTTCACCACCGACATCAGCGTCCTCGACGATCGTCAGCTCGTCATCGAAGCAGCCAGCGAGAACGAAGACATCAAGAAGTCGATCTTCGCCGAACTCGACCAGGTCGTCACCGACCCGGAGGCCATTCTCGCCTCGAACACCTCGTCGATGCCGATCATCCGCTTCGCTCAGGCGACCTCGCGTCCCGAACGCGTACTCGGCGTCCACTTCTTCAACCCGGCACCGGTGCAGCCGCTGGTGGAGATCGTCTCCTCGGTCCTCACCGCCGACGACGTCCGTGACACCGTAACCTCGTTCGTCGCCGAGGTGCTCGGGAAGAATCCGATCCAGGCTGATGACCGCCCCGGGTTCATCGTCAATGCCCTGCTCATCCCTTACCTGCTCAGCGCGGTGAGGATGCTCGAATCCGGGTTCGCGACGAAGGAGGACATCGATGCAGGCATGGTCGGCGGCTGCGCCCACCCGATGGGCCCGATCAAGCTCGCCGACCTCGTCGGTCTCGACACCTGCCTCTACGCTGCCCAGAGCATGTATGAGGAGACCGGCGATCCGGCCGCGAAGCCGCCGATCCTGCTGTCGCGCATGGTCGATGCCGGACTGCTCGGTGTGAAGTCCGGACGCGGCTTCTACGACTACTGAACCGACGACCATGGACCAGACAGGTCCGCCCCGAACCATCCGGTTCGGGGCGGACCTGTTTTGAGTCTGCAGGCAGCGCAGGTCTATCAGCCGGCCAGCAGCTTCTCATAGCTGGCCAGTCGCACGCATGCCACGAGACCCTGAGCCGCGAGTTCGACCTCATCGAGTGTCGGCATCGTCGGGGCGATGCGAATGGTGTTGTTGTTCGGGTCGAGTCCGTACGGGTGCGTGGCACCGGCAGGAGTCAGCTTCACTCCAGCTTCCCCTGCGAGTTTGACGACGCGATCGGCGATGCCCTTCATCGTCGTCAGAGTGATGAAGTACCCGCCGTCCGGTGAGGTCCACTGCGCCAGCTCTTCCGCTCCGAGTCCGTTCTCGAGCGCCTTGAGCACCGCATCGAACTTCGGTGCGACGATCTCGGCATGCTTGCGCATATGCGCTTCGACCCCGGCGGGGTCGGAGAAGAACCGGGCATGGCGCAGCTGGTTGATCTTGTCGGGGCCGATCGCGACCTTCCCGAGGTTGGCTCGCATCCAGTCGACCGTGGCCGGGCCGCCGGCGAAGAACGACACCCCGGCCCCGGCATGAGTGATCTTCGAGGTCGAGGCGAAAATCCATGCTCGTTCGGGATTGCCGGCCTCGGCGCACAAAGAGAGGATGTCGAGATTGTCCGGATGGTCCTCTCGCAGATGGTGCACCCCATAGGCGTTGTCCCACAGCAGAACGAAATCGTCCGCCGCGGTCGGCATGGCCGCGAGTTCCCGTGCCCGCGCCTCGGTGATGGTGATTCCCGTCGGGTTGGAATACATCGGCACCAGCCACATGCCCTTGACCGCCGGATCTTCGGCCAGACGCTGCGCCTCGGAGATGATCGGGCCCTCGTCATCCATCGGGATGGTCAACAGCTCGAACCCGAGGGATTCGGCCAGGGTGAAATGGCGGTCGTAACCGGGCACGGGGCACAGCAGCTTATGCGGACCCTGCCCCCACGGGCGGTCGTCGACTGCTGTCCCGTGCATGAGCGCGAAGGTCAGCGCCTGGGTCATGAAAGTCAGCGACGCATTGCCTCCGGCCAGCAGCTGATTCGCCGGCACCTTGAGCAGCGGGGCGAAGATCTCACGCAGTTCGATGAGTCCGTCGAGCCCACCGTAGTTGCGAGTGTCGACACCACCTGGGGTGAACACGTCGTCACCGCTGACCGCGGTGAGCAGATCGGCGGCAAGGTCGAGCTGCTCAGGGGCGGGCTTGCCGCGGGTGATGTCGAGGTCGAGGCCACGTGAGGCGAATTCCTCATAGGCGGCGGAGGCCTCATCCAGTCGGGACTGGAGATCGGACGGTGCGGACATGCTGACTCCTCAGGGCTGGGAACGGGCCGTTGACTCCATCCTATCGACTCGCTGGCTGACACCGACGCTAGAGTGGTCTGCAGCGGTCGCCAGGACGACCGGCAGACGTTCGGCGAAAGGCAGTGGCAGATGGTGCAACCACGTGCGCAGGCCGCCCACGGACGCAGTTTCGGCACCCAGGCCGGAGTCTATGACGAGGTGCGTCCCGGATATCCCGACTCAGCCATCGATCTCGCGCTGACCGGTTGGGACCGGAGTTGGTCCGATCTGCAGGTCTGCGACCTCGGTGCGGGCACCGGAATCCTCAGCCGTCGGCTGCTTGCCCTCGGCGCCGATCTCATCGCCGTCGATCCCGACACAGCCGCGCTCGAACGCAATCCTGCGCCCACCGTGGTCGGCGCGGCCGAGGACACGGGCCTGGAAGCCGAGAGCCTCGATCTCGTCACGGTCGCTCAGGCCTGGCATTGGTTCGACGAGTCGAGAGCCGCCGCCGAGGTGGCCCGCATCCTCCGTCCGAGAGGCCGACTGCTCATCCTCATCAACCAGCTCGATGTCCGTGTCGACTGGGTGCTGCGCCTGAGCCGGATCATGCACGCGGGCGACGTGTACCGACCTCAGTACCGACCTCAGCCCGGCAGCGGTCTGACTCTCAAAGAGAACAGACTCGTCGAATTCGCCACGGAGGTCTCCGTCGATGGAATCGTCGACCTCGCTCGCACACGCTCCTACTGGCTGCGCTCGGACGAGAAGACCAGAGACAGAGTCGAATCGAATCTGCGCGAATATCTCCGTGTCGAACATCCAATCCCGGACAGGGTGGACCTGCCGTACATGTGCCTGGCCTACCTGCTTCAGCGCCGCTGAATGCACGAAGCGGGCCCCACCCGCGTTCGGGTGGGGCCCGCGCTCACGGAGTCAGCTGCCGGCGCCGGGGGAGCGGGGTTCGTCCGCCGCGGACGATTCGACCACCTCGGGGGCGGTCTGTCCGGAAGCGTGCGAAACGGAGATCTTCCGCGGACGGGCCTCCTCGGCGACGGGGATCGTCAGTGTGAGGACGCCGTCGCTGTAGTCGGCGCGGATGCGATCCAGGGCCACCCGGTTGCCGAGCGTGAGCTGGCGGGCGTAGGTGCCGTTGGTGCGTTCCCTGGTCAGCCACTTCACGTCTTTGTCGGCGACCTCGGATTCGCGGCGGGCGCGGACCGTGAGCGTGCGGTCTTCGACGTCGACATCGATGCTGCTCGGATCGACTCCGGGCATGTCGATGCGGGCGATGAAGACTTCGCCGTCACGGTAGAGGTCCATCGGCAGAGTGGTGGCGTTAGGGGTGCGGGTGACCTCGGAGAAGAATCGGTCGAGGTCGCGGATGGGGTCGAAACGTGTAGCCATGTGCTTCCTTTCGTTCTGGTCCTACATTGAGTCAAACACACTCAACTTTGAATTGATTCCGAACTCATGAAATTCTCAGTCTGTGAGCCTGGTTCCCATACTCCTCGCCCTCCTTCCCGTCACGGTGCTCATCGCCTTCGGCTTGGTGCTGAAGAGACTGCCTGGTTTTCGGAGTCCCGAGTTCTGGTCGGGTGCGGAGAAGCTCGCGTACTACTGTCTGCTTCCGGTGCTGCTCTTCACTTCCGTCGCCGAGGTGGATGTGGCCCATGTTCCGCTCGCGCGGTTGGCGGCGGCGCTCGTCATTCCCACCGTGATCGTGTCCTTGGGCATCATTGTGACCCGTCGGATCATCGCGCGTGATCTTCCCGCCTTCACCTCTGTTCTGCAGGGAGGCATCCGCTTCAACACCTATATCGGGCTGTCCTTGGCGGGCAGCCTGTTCGGCTCCGAAGGAAGCGCCGTTGCCGCGATCGTCGCAGCGATTCTCGTCCCCACGGTCAACGTCGTCTCGAGTCTCGGCTTCGAGTTCCTCCGCACCGGGCCGAGCTCGCTGCTCGCACCGCTGAGGGCGATCGTGACGAATCCTCTCGTACTCGGTTGCGTCGCCGGAGCTGCGGCCAACGTCAGCGGTCTGGGCCTGCCCGACGTGGCATCCACATTCCTCGATCCCTTGGCGTCGGCCTCACTGCCCATCGGTCTGCTGTGCGTCGGTGCCGGCCTGCAGACATTCTCTCTGCGTTCTCATACCCGGGCCATCATCGCCTCGACGTCGATCAAGCTGCTCGTACTGCCGAGCCTGTCGCTGGCAGCCCTGGCCCTCTTCGCCATCCCGACGGTGCCTGCACTGGTCGGGCTGCTCTTCCAGTCGATCGCGACGGCGAGCTCGGGCTACGTCATGGCGAGGCAGCTCGGGGGAGACGCGAAACTCATGGCCGCACTCATCGCCGGACAGACCGTCATCATGCTCGTCACTCTGCCGGTCGTCCTCCTCATCGGCCAGTCGGTGCTCGCCTGAGTACGGATTCTCCTGCCGTCGGCACAGGGGCCGACAGCACAGCGGCCGACCCCGCACTGGGATCGGCCGCTGAGTACTCGGTCCTAG
>NZ_JBQDYQ010000080.1:0-10130 GCF_052105255.1 Brevibacterium sp. | reverse complement strand
TCTGGGTCAACATCTTCGTGTGGCAAAGTCATGGCTCTAACATATCGACAGTCCGACATCCGGGCCACCGCCGTCGGTGGGTGAGATCAGTTCGACCGTCACCGAGGCGGCGCGGTCGTTCCGGTCGACCGTCACCGAGGCGGCGCTCAGCCTTGATGGGTGCGGCACTGTCCGCCTCGGCGGGGGTGCCGTTCTCCTCCCCCACGGTCAGCCGCCGTCCACGATGTGCGCTCCGGGGGCGGGCCCGGTGGTGCGCAGCGCTTCGTTGACGCCTCTCGTGGCCTGCAGGAGCACGGCGAGGTCGAGGGCATGGTGGGCGTCGCGGGCGAGGAAGCCGATCGTCGGGCCCGACCCGCTGAGCAGGGGCAGGAGCGCTCCGGCGTCCCGGCCGGCCTCCATCACCTCGGCGATTTCGGGCATGAAGGACACGGCCGCCTCGGTGAGGTCGTTCGCCGCGGATCCCGCGAGCGTGTCCGGTTCGCCGGCGGCGAGCGCCGTGAGCACCCGGTCGGGGACGGTCGCGGGTGCCGGGGAGGGGTTGAGCTCGTCGAAGCGGGCGTAGACGTCCGGGGTGGGCAGGGGCGACGCCGAGGTGGCCATCACCCAGTGGAAGGTTCCGCGGGTGAGCACGGGGCTCAGCTTCTCCCCGCGACCGTGGCCGATGGCCGTGCCCCCGCGCAGGAGGAACGCGACGTCGGCACCGACGGCGACCGCGCATTCGTGGAGGATCGCCTCGTCGACGCCGCCGACGAGGTGGGCGGCTCCGACGAGGGCGGCGGCCGCGTCGGCCGATCCGCCGCCCATGCCGCCGGCCACGGGCACCTGCTTGTCGATGACGATGTCGAGGTCACGCAGCACGTCGACGTCACGATCGTCTTCGAGTGCGGTGATGAGGAGGTCGACGGCGCGTCTGGCGAAGTTCGACTCATCGCGTGGGACCGCGGCATCCGCGTAGCGGCCCTGGACGATGATCGTTCGTGTTCCGCCGGGAATGAGGGTGAGGGTCTCGCCGAGGTTAAGCGCTTGGAACACGGTGGCGAGCTCGTGATATCCGTCGTTGACCGCGCCCACACCGAGGTGGATGTTGATCTTCGCCGGCGCCCACACTTTCACCGGGGCCGGGATCGTCATGCGCGGGTGCAGCGGGACGGTCATGGTGAGGGATCCTCAGCGGGAGGGGCCGGTGCAGCGGCATCTGCGTTGGAGGCGCCACCGGCGCCGACGGCAACGGCGGCGAGGCGTTGGAAGTCGGCGACGGTGAGGGCCTCGCCGCGGGTCTTCGGGTCGATTCCGGCCGCGGTCAGCAGGTCTTCGGATTGCTGGGGGCTGCCGGCCCAGCCGGACAGGGCAGCGCGCAGGGTCTTGCGGCGCTGGGCGAAGGCTGAGTCGATGAGGGCGAAGAGGCGGCCGCGCACTTCCGGGTCGCGGTCGGTGCGGGTGACGTCGATGCGGACGAGTCCGGAGTCGATGTTCGGGGCCGGCCAGAACACGTTCTTGCCGACCTTGCCTGCCAACTGGACGTCCCCGTACCACTGGGCTTTGACGCTGGGGACTCCGTAGGTGCGGGAGCCGGGAGCGGCGGCGAGGCGTTCGGCGACTTCGAGCTGGACCATGACGAGGACGGTCGTCAGGCTCGGGAAGGTCTCGAGGAAGTGCAGCAGCACGGGCACGGCCACGTTGTACGGCAGGTTCGACACGAGCGCATCGGGCTGGTTCGCGGCATCGGGCCGATCGTCCGCGGGTTCGGTGGTGTGCTGCGGTTCTGGCAGCGTCGTGACGCGGAGGGCATCGGCGTTGACCAGCTGGAACGGCGCGTCACTGCCGGCGAACCTGTCGACCGTGCTCGGCAGCTTCTGCGCAAGCAGTTCGTCGATCTCGACCGCGGTGACGGAGTGACCGGCTTCGAGCAGGCCGAGGGTGAGCGAACCGAGTCCCGGACCGATTTCGACGACGCTCGAGTTCTCTTCGAGACCGGCGGTGGTGACGATCGAGCGCACGGTATTGGGGTCGATGACGAAGTTCTGGCCCTTCTGCTTCGTCGGGCGCAGACCGATGTCAGCAGCTAATTCGCGGATATCGCGGGCGGTCAATAACGTCACAGCCAACAACTTACCGCACCACCCAGCCGTCACAACCACCGCAGCGGCCCGGCGGTTCGGCCGGGCCGCCTCGGCGAGCGGAAGACCCCACCGTGCAGGCGATAGGGTGAAGCCATGGATCCGCAGACACTGACCGAACTGCTCGACGTCGCCGTCCTCGAACGTCTCGACCGCATCGACGACCTCGAAGGCGATGAGCTCGCCAGATCCACGGCCCTGCGCAAGGAGGGCTTCTCCGCCGAGGTGACTGCAGCCCTGCTCACTCAGGCCCGGCTGCGTCAGGAGGCGGCAGCGAAGCTCGGACCCTTCGCGGAGGATATGCTCTTCACCCGTGACGGACTGGCCCAGGCCACGCGGCTGCCGGTCGCCGCTCATCATGCGGGTCGCCTCATCGGCGACGTGGCCGAGGGTGAGTCCTTCCGCATCGCCGATCTCGGATGTGGGATCGGCGCGGATTCGGTCGCCTTCGCCGGAATGGGCGCGCAGGTCTCGGCCGTCGATGCCGACGAGGTCACCGCAGCCATCGCCGCCTTCAACCTCCGCCATCTGCCCGATGCCGAGGTCGAACACGCACGCGCCGAGGATGTCGGCTTGGACGGATTCGATGCCCTCTGGTTCGATCCGGCCCGGCGGACCATCGGCAAGGCTGACAAACGCGGATCGACTTCCCGCATCACCGACCCCGAGGCGTTCTCACCTTCTCTGTCATGGGTGATCGAGCAGGCGAGTACGGCGAAGGCAGCCGGAGTGAAGCTCGGCCCGGCACTCGACCACGACCTCGTCCCCGAGGATGCCGAAGCCCAGTGGGTCTCCCATAATGGAGAGGTCGTCGAGGTCTGCCTCTACTTCGGTGCGGCCATGCAGCGACCCGGACGCGGAGCTCTCGTCATGGGCGAACGCACCCTCCTCGTCCACGAGGACAACCTGCCCGATAAGGACGAGTCGGGCATCGGGGAGCTCGGGAAGTATCTGCTCGAACCCGACGGGGCGATCGTGCGTGCCGGACTCGTCGCAGCGTTGTGCCCACCGTTGCAGGCCCGCAGACTCCACCCGAAGATCGCGTATCTGACCACCGACGTCGAACCGAGCGGCCCGGCCGCCGCAGGCGTCACCACCTACGAGGTCGTCGACGTACTGCCCGCGAAGGTCCCGAGCCTGCGCAAGGAGCTCGTCTCTCGCGGAATCGGCTCGGTCGTGATCAAGAAACGCGGGGCCGACATTGTTCCCGACCAGGTCCGACACCAGCTCAAACTGCCCAAGGGCGACACAGCCACTCTCGTGTTCACCCGGCTCGGTGACAAGCACGTCGTGCTCCTCACCCAACCTGTATGACCCTTTCAACCTGTCCGTGAAGAAATCCGCCCGTGAAGGAGATCGAATTGTCCCGCTCCGACGTTCTCATCAGCGCCGATGAACTGCTCACCCGAATGGCCGACTCCCCAGCGCCGAGGCTGCTCGACGTCCGCTGGACTCTGCCGAAACCCGATGGCCGCGAGGACTTCGCCGCCGGGCACATCCCCGGCGCAATCTATGTCGACCTCGACACCGAACTCGCCGACCACGACACCACCGACCCGACGGCGGGCAGGCATCCGCTGCCGAGCGCTGAAGCCTTCCAGAAGACTGTGCGTTCCTGGGGCATCGACGAAGGTACCGAGGTCGTGGTCTATGACGACAACTCGTCCCTCGGTGCGGCCCGCGCCTGGTGGCTGCTGCGCTGGGCCGGGCTGAGCGTGCGGGTCCTCGACGGCGGACTCGCCGCGTTCCGTGACGCCGGCGGGACGCTCGAGACCGGCGGCTCCCCCGAGGTCACACCGAGTGCCGTGGAGATCAGCCCGGGTCGACTGCCCGTCATCGACGCCGAGGCGGCAGCCGGTTTCGATGGAGTCCTGCTCGATGCCCGCGCCGGTGAGCGCTTCCGCGGAGAGACCGAACCGCTCGATCCGCAGGCCGGTCACATTCCCGGGGCGAAGAGCGCCCCGGCCACGGACAACGTTCCTGCGGGGACGTTCCTGGCCGAGGCGCTGCTGCGCGAACGCTTCGATGAACTGGGCGCCCTCGATGGTCCCGTCGGCGTGTACTGCGGTTCGGGAGTCACCGCCTGCCACAACGCTCTGGCGCTGGCGACCCTCGGCGTCGAGGCCAGCCTCTACCCCGCGAGCTGGTCCGGTTGGTCATCCGATCCCGACCGCCCCGTCGAGACCGGCTCCTGACGCTCAGTCACAACCGCACGTGCGCACCACCGCATCCGCGCGCACCACCGCAAGCGCGGTCACACGCCGGCGGTCACGCGCCGGCGGTCACGCGCCGGCGGCATTCTTGGGTCGATCCACGGTGGTTTGAGCGTGAAAAACGCCGCGGATCGACCCAGGAATCGCCCTCCACGATTGTCACGAACCGTTATTCAAGGCTGAGACTGAGCGCTGAATCACAGACGCAATCGGGCGGAACCGTGGTCATTCACCAGCCATTCATGTCAGCCCCAGCCCCCTGACCTGCAATTTTACTCTCGAGTCTACCCGCGAATCCTTTTGTAACAAAAACGTGACAGAAGATCACGAATTCGTTACAGTGGAGGACATCGTCACACTCAGACAGGCAACGAGAGGAAATCGTGGCATCTAAGCAGCACGGCCGCCGCGCCGCGAACGCCAAGGCAAAGACCCCACTGACCGAGCTGAGCGAACTGCTCGCTTCGAACTCCGGCGCATTCGGCCGCCGTGCCGCAGTCGTCGCCGCCAGCGGCGGACTGCTCACCGCAGCGATCATGCCCGCGGCAGGGCAGGGAACCGACGACGAAGCAAAGGTCGCAGCCGAGTCCGAGAAGCAGGCACCCGTCGAATTCAAGAACCAGACGCCGACCATCGATGCCGGCGGTTCCTCGAAGAAGGGCGATCAGGAGGCTGAAGTCACCGTCGATACCGACGTGGTCACAGCCGAGGCCGCCCCTAAGCCGAAGCCCAAGCCGAAACCGAAGCCTCAGCCGAAGGAAGAGCCGGAGGAGACCGTCGCAGAACCGGCGCCCGCTGAGGAGCCGAAGGAAGAGCCGAGCGACAACTCTGACGATGATTCCGCCGGCACCAGCGATGAGGGCTCCGATTCGGGCGACGACAAGAGCAAGGACGACGGCGCAGACTCGGGCTCCGGGGACGTTAAGGTCCCGGACGGTTCCAAGGCCGAGCAGGTCATCGCCATCGCGAAGCAGTACGTCGGCACACCGTACGTGATGGGCGGGACTTCACCCAGCGGCTGGGACTGCTCCGGCTACACCTCATTCGTCTACGGCAAGGTGGGGGTGGACCTGCCGCGCACGTCTTCGGCACAGAAGGGCGCCGGACAGGTCGTCTCGGCCTCCGAGGCGAAGTCCGGAGATATCATCTGGTCGCCGGGCCACATCGGCATCTACGCAGGCGACGGCATGATGTACGACGCTGGCAACTCTTCGGTGGACACCAGCTACCGCAGCGTCGATTGGATGACTCAGCAGGGCGCCCAGTACATCCGCGTGCTCTGATCTCCACTCAGAACTGAATACATGAGGAATCCCCTCGCCGGCACAGTGCCGACGCGGGGATTCCTCTATGTGCGTCGCACGATCACGACCATGTTCACAGCCCCGCTAGGAACCCGTGATCGCAGCCGTCTGATCACCCGCAATCGGGGGCCTTGTCGCTGCCGTCGTACTCGGCAGGCAGCTGACCCGATGCCGCGAGGTCGCCTTTCAGCCACTTCGCCACGGCCCGCAGTGCATACGGGTTCGAATCGTACGCGGTCACGGCGGACTTCGCCGCGGTGCTGCGCATCGTCCACGGAGCAGCGGTGCCCACGGCCACCTCGGCGGAGGTCGACGGGCTCAGACTCACGGAGGTTCCGCCGGATCCGACGGTGAGGTCCTCGGCTTCGGCCGCCTCCTTCAGCGCCGCCTTCTCCTTGTCACTGCCGCCGACGATCGAGATCGAGTCCGTACCCGCGAAGGAGCATTTGCCCTTGAGCACGGTCAGCGACTTGTCGGCGACCTCGGCGAGGACCTTCTTCGGATCCTTCGCATCCGAGTCCCCGGCCTGCACGCTCTTCTGAGCCTCGGCGGTGGCCAGCTGTGCGGCGACGACGCGTTCGGACTTCTCGACGAGGTCTTTCTTCTCCAGTGTCCCGTCCCCCATCGCCGTGACGATCGCCTTCTGCGCGGCCGCCGAATCCGGGGGCATGAGGGCGATATCGGCTCCAGCGGCGAGCGCCTTGACCGTCTCTCCACCCCTGAGGTTCTGCGGCACGGCCTTCATGTTCAGCGCGTCCGTGGTGATGACACCGTCATAGTCGAGGGTGTCGCGCAGCACCGAGTACGCCTTCTTGTTCAGGGTCGCGGGCGTCGTCTTCGCATCGGGCAGCCCGATATGCCCCATCATCACCATCGGCACCCCTGCCTTGACCGCGGACTTGAACGGCAGGAGATCCGTGTCCTCCATCTCCTCGATCGACTTCTCCGACACCGGCAGGCTCTCGTGCGAATCCACGCCGAGGCGGCCGTGCCCCGGGAAGTGCTTCGCCGAGCTCGACACCCCACCGGAGCGGTAACCTTCGACGGCGTCGGCGACGACCTCGGCGACATCCTCGTGGTCGGTGCCCCCCGAGCGGACGTTGATCGCTTTGTCCTTCGGTCCGACCGTGACGTCGGAGTCCGGGGCGAAGTCGATGGTGAAGCCCAGATCGGTGAGGTTCCGCCCCTGCACGGTCGTGGCGTCGGTGATGAGGTCGGAATCGTCGGTCGCGGCCAAGCCCATGAGCGGCGGGAACGGCAGCGCTGCGGTGCCGAGGCGTGACACCGGGCCGCCTTCCTGATCGACGCCGATCGATACGGGCTGACCCTTCGACCGTGCCCCGGAGATCTGACCAGTCAGTTCCGTGACCTGGTCCTTCGTCGGGTTCTCGGCCAGGTTGTAGCCCATGACGATGACCCCGCCGAGGTGGTTCTGCTTGACCATGTCCACCGGGGTCTGCGTGTCCGTGCCTTCCCAGGTGCCGATGATGAGTGACCCGGCGAGCTCCTCGTCAGAGAAGTCTCCGACGATGCCCGCGGCCTCGTCCTTGAAGTCAGCAGGATCGGCGTCGGCGGGGTCATCCAGGGACGATTCGGTCTGGGCCTCAGACTGCGCTTGGGTCTGAGAACCCGACTCGGCGGAGGACTTCTGTTCGGCCGTGGAGGATTCGGGGGCTGACGCTCCGCCGGAACAGCCGACGAGCGCGAGAGTCGTGGTCAGGGCCAGGAGGCTCAGGCGAGAACGCAACATGTCTCCATGCTAGACGTTCCCGCCTGCTCGCCGCCTGTTCAGAGTTCTTCGTGAGCGGCCAGACGGCGGGCGGTCTCCTTTACCCGCAGGTCTTCCTCATGGACGAGCCGCTGTCGAACCTCGATGCGAAGCTGCGGGTGCAGACCCGCGCACAGATCGCATCCCTGACCCGCCGCCTCGGCGTCACCACCGTCTACGTCACCCACGATCAGGTGGAGGCGATGACGATGGGCGACCGGGTCGCGGTCCTCGCCGATGGCAGGCTGCAGCAGGTCGACACTCCCGCGAACCTCTACGATCGACCGGCGAACCTCTTCGTCGCGGGCTTCATGGGCTCGCCGGCGATGAACCTCGTCGACGTGCTGGTCGAGGGTACGTCGCTGCGCCTCGGCGATGTCGAGCTGTCCCTGACTGCGCAGCAGCGTGACCAGGTGACCGGTGAGACGGTCACCGTCGGGATCCGTCCGGAGGATCTGCAGGTCACCGAGACCCAAGGCCTCGAGGTCACCGTCGATCTCGTCGAAGAGCTCGGCGCCGATGCATACGTCCATGGTCGAGCAGTCCTGGCCGCGGGCGAGAAGACAGTGGTGGCTCGCGTCGCCGGCCGCTCGACGATCCGCCGCGGGGACACCGTGCGCGTGACTCCCGATGCCGCGCGCCTGCACCTCTTCGACACCGATTCGGGCAGCCGATTGGCCGAGGATGCACGCCGCGCCGCGTGATCGGTGCGCCGCGTGACCGGCGGGGCGACGAAGGCGAGCGCACCCCGGGACGGTGGGGCCGCCTCGGCGGGGGAATGCGGGGCATCACACAGCTCGAAAGTCGCCGCTGAGTCAGGGGAATCGGGCGTGCGCGTTTATGATCGGATCATGGTCGATTTCGCACGCTCTCCCCGCTCCACCCTCGGTGTCGAGTGGGAACTGGCTCTGCTGGATTCTCGCAGCCTGGATCTGACCCCGGCTGCCGAGACTCTGTTGGCCGATGTGGCCGAGCATGCGCCCGAGTACGAAAAGCACATCGTCGGAGAGATGCTGACGAACACCATCGAGCTCGTCACCGGCGTGCACAAACAGGTGTCGACCGTAGCTGAGGATCTGGCCACCTCGATCGGGGCGCTGCGGAAGCTGACCGAGGCACGCGGTGTCGAACTGATGTCGGCGGGCACCCACCCGTTCGCGCAGTGGCAGTCGCAGGAGGTCCGGGCGAAGGACCGCTATCTCGAACTCGTCGATCGCACCCAGTGGTGGGGTCGGAACATGCTGATCTTCGGCGTCCATGTCCACGTCGGCATCGACTCGCGCGACAAGGTGCTGCCGATCGTCAACGCACTGCTCGCCTATGTCCCGCACCTGCAGGCACTGTCCGCGTCGTCTCCGTTCTGGGGCGGCACGGACACCGGCTATGCCTCGAACCGGGCGATGATGTTCCAGCAGCTCCCGACGGCCGGTCTGCCGTTCCAGTTCGGTCAGTGGGCGGACTACGAGAAGTACGTCGACGATATGCTCACCACCGGGATCATCGACAACATCAACGAGATCCGCTGGGACATCCGGCCGGCCCCGCACTGGGGCACCGTCGAGGTCCGTGTCTGCGACGGACTGCCGACGCTTGAGGAGATCCTCGCGGTCACTGCGTTCATCCAGTGCCTCGTCGATGACATGTCCGAGCGCCTCGACGCCGGTGAGACTCTGCCGACGATGCCCGATTGGTTCCACAACGAGAACAAGTGGCGCGCCGCCCGCTACGGCATGGACGCGATCATCATCGAAAACGCCGCGGCCGACGAGCGTCTCGTCACCGAGTGCCTCGCCGATGAGATCGAGCGCCTCTCGCCCGTCGCCGAACGTCTCGGCTGTGTCGACGAGCTGCACTCGATCAACTCGATCATCGAACGAGGCGTGCCCTACCAGCGCCTGCAGAAGGTCTTCGGAACCACCGGTTCGCTCACCGAGGTGACCCGCTCGCTCATCGGCGACCTCCGCAACTCCTACAGCTGAGGCTGTTCTTCCGGGTTCGATTGCGCCCACCCGCGGCCGCATCAGTCCCTCATGCGTCCTAGGGGTGGATCCACCACGATTCGCAAGGAGATTTCGAGACGGATCCACCCACAGGAGACACGTGGGCCCGCAGGCACGGCACCGCCGGCGGGGTGCCCACTCACAGGTGAGGGCGGAGCAGTTCCAACAGCGTCGGCAGCGCAGCGGCGACTCCCGGGTGCAGCTCAAAGTCGTCGAGTTCATCGAGCGGCACCCACGTCAGCTGGATGCTCTCGGGGTCATTGATGACAGCGTCGAAGCGGCGCAGGGTCTTCGCGATCACCGTCGTGTACGACCAGGTATCCAGGTCGAGGACATGCGTCTCGAGGATCTCGATGCCCGACCCATCCTGGTCAGGCACCCCGGCTTCTTCCCACGACTCCCGGACCGCGGCCTCGACCGCCGACTCGCCCATATCGCGGGCACCGCCGGGGAACCCCCAGGTCCCGCCCTCGACCGACCACAGCGCCCGGTGCTGCATGAGCACCCCACGCTCGGGATCGACGAGCATGAGCCCCGCGGCCCCGTTGAGGCCCCAATGCTTCTTCCCATCAGACCCATACGTCCACCCGTCACCTGATCGCCGAGGCGGCCGACCGTCGGGCAGGCGCGTGGACTTCGCCGCCTGTGCGTTCTGCTCGGCGGCGCTGTTCGGTTCGTTCTCAGACGAGGACATGATCGACATCCAAAGAGGAGACGGCGGCGAAGGA
>NZ_JBQDYQ010000079.1:0-10457 GCF_052105255.1 Brevibacterium sp. | reverse complement strand
CGGCATGATGACGTTGGCGAAGCCGGCGAACAGCGGGGTGGCGAACATCAGCAGCATCAATGTGCCATGCATGGTGAACAGCTGGTTGTACTGTTCTTTGGTCTCCACGATCTGCATCCCGGGCTCGAAGAGCTCGAGGCGGATGATGAGCGCCATCACACCGCCGACGCAGAAGAAGAAGAACGAACCGATGAGGTACATGTACCCGATCGTCTTATGGTCCGTCGACGTGATCCAGTCGACGATGATCTTGCCCTTGCTCCGTGGAACTACCGCGGCATCAAGAGCCGCCTGATCCATCGTGGCGGTCATTTCTCAGCACCTTCTTTCGGGTACCAGTTGCGATCGTACTCCGGTCCCAGCTGGCCTGTGTTGCCCTGATCGGCAAGCGACTGCGTGTAATCCTGGAATTCTTCCTTGGACACGACCTTGACGTTGAACAGCATCTCCGAGTGGTATTCGCCGCACAGCTCGGCACACTTGCCCACGTACTCGCCTTCCTTCTCGGCACGCAGATGCAGGCTCTGGTCATGCCCGGGGATCATGTCGCGCTTCTCGAGGAAGGCGGGGACCCAGAAAGAGTGGATGACGTCACGGGCGTGCAACCGGATCTCCAGGTCGGTGTCGACCGGGAGGTAGAGGACGGGAGCGGTCTTCTCGGGCTCCGGGGTGCCGTCGAGCGCGACCTGAGTCCCGGAGTAGTAGACGTCTTCGGTCTCGTAGTTGAAGTCCCAGGCCCACTGCTTGGCAGCGACCTCGATGACCTGCTCACCGGGGGTCGTGTCGTCAATCGTCTTCTCCATGACCTGGACGTTCTGGAAGAAGAACCCGAGGACGAGGACGACCGGAGTCACCGTGAAGAGGATTTCGATCGGCATGCTGTAGCGCATCTGCACCGGCAGTCCGCGATCGTTCTTGCGGCGGCGGTAGGCGACCATGGCCCACAGGATGAGGCCCCACACGATGAGGCCGACAATGAGAAGGGCGATCCAGCCACCGTTCCACAGCGCTGTATAGGCATCCGTGTGGTTCGTCGCGCCTTGCGATTCGACGGGAAAAAATCCTGTGGCGATCTGCTCTTTCGTGCAACCCGATAGCAACGCCGGTATCAACACGGCGCTCAGAATGCCGAGCCGCTTCGCCCAGGACCGCTGCGGTCCTGACTGATTCGGAGAATCCACGTGCAGCCTTTCACAACGTTCTGCGTCTCCAGGTCAGGCCGAGAGACGTGTACTTACTCTGTCAGTCATAAGACTACCGCTACACGCGGTAGAAATTCACCTGCAGATGTTCATTTGTTGAGAATATGCTGACAGAGACTGCCCGTGAGCGCGGATTCTAGGTGCGCGGAGTATTCGAGGCCGCTGATCTCCGACACGCCGAGGCTCGCGAGATGTGATGTCTGCCACTGGGTGTCGATGAGCCAGTCCCTCTGTCCCGCTTCCGCCGAGGTGGACCGGCTTTCTCCGCTGACGACGTCGGTTCCGTCGAAGAGTCCGACGAGGTGGGCCAACGCCGCCTTCGATGCATCCCGCTGAGTGTGGAACATCGATTCGCCGGCGAAGAACGAACCGATGGCGACTCCGTAGAGCCCTCCCACGAGCTCATCGTCCTTCCAGACCTCGACGGAATGGGCCCAGCCGTCCTCGTGGAGACCCGTGTAGAGCTCGATCATCTCCTCGGTGATCCAGCTTCCCGTCCGTCGCGGGTCGGCACATGAGCGCATGACGTGGATGAATGCGCGGTCGGTGGTGAAGGTGAAGTGCTTCATCGACTTGCGCAGGCTCTTCGTCACGCGCAGGTCACCGGGAAACAGGACACCACGGCGTCGCGGCGCCCACCATCCCATGCGACCGGCACCGCCGTGGCCGACTCCCATCGGGAAGAGTCCGGCCCGATACGACAAAAGGACCTGGGACTGCGTCGCCGTGAACGACACGGCACGCAGATCTTCCAGGTCCATGAGAAGCGGTCCTCCTCAGCCGAGGCTGATCAGTGGAACGAGTCTCCGCAGGCGCAGGATCCGCCGGCGTTGGGATTGTCGATGGTGAAGCCCTGCTTCTCGATGGTGTCGGAGAAGTCGATGGTCGACCCGCTCAGGTAGGGAACACTCATCCGGTCGACGATGACCTCGACACCGTCGAAGTCGCGGACGGCGTCCCCGTCGAGGAAGCGCTCATCGAAGTAGAGCTGGTAGATCAGCCCGGAGCATCCGCCAGGCTGGACAGCCACGCGCAGGCGCAGGTCGTCACGACCTTCCTGCTCGAGCAGGCTGCGGACCTTGTCGGCAGCGGTCGACGACAGCTCCACCTCGTGGGTGGCTTCGGCTTTTTCGGTCACAGTCATGGTTTCTCCTTCTCGCGTTCCTGTCCCCAGGCTACACCGGGGACAACATCCGTGCTCGGGAACCTATTCCCCACATCTGTCATGATCGGTCGCCGAGGCGCTGCAGCAGCAGTGCTTCGGCGACGATCGCGGCCTTGAAATCGGGCAGGTAGAGCGATTCGTTGGCGCTGTGTGCCCGGGCGTCCGGGTCCTCGACGCCCGTGACGAGGATCGACGCGCCGGGGAACACGTCGAGCAGGTCTGCGATGAAGGGAATCGATCCGCCGATGCCCATCGTCACCGATTCGGTACCCCAGGCATCGGTGAGCGCCTGACGCGCGGTCCGCACGACGGGGTCGTCTTCATCGGCCCGCCAGGGGCTGCCGCCCTCGGTCTCACCGATGGTCAGCTGTGCGCCGAAGGGCAGGTTCGCCCGCAGATGCTCTTCGACGGCCTTGACCGCAGAGGCGGGGGTGTCCCCGGGCGCGAGTCGGATCGAGAGCTTGGCCTTGAGCGAGGACTGCAGGGTGTTCGACGAGACCGCCACATCGGGGATGTCGAGGCCGATGACCGTGATCGACGGCTGGGTCCACAGGCGGGAGGCCAGGGTGCCCGTGCCGATGAGCTCGGTGTCCGCGAGCACTCCGGAGTCGGTGCGCAGGGTCGCCTCGTCGTAGTCGATGGCCGTCTCCGTGTCCGCGTGCAGACCGGCGACCGCGACGGAGCCGTCGTCGTCATGGAGAGTGGCCAGCAGCTTCGTCATCGCGAGCATCGCATCCGGCGCCACTCCCCCGTACATTCCCGAATGCACGGCATGGTCGAGAGTCGAGACCTCGAATTCGACGGCGCACATTCCGCGCAGGCTCGTCGTCAGGGCCGGGATGCCCGCAGCCCAGTTGCCGGAGTCGGCGACGACGATGACATCGGCGCGCAACCGATCCCGGTAGGTCTCAAGGAAGTTGCGGAAGCTCGGGCTGCCGGCCTCTTCCTCGCCTTCGAAGAAGAGGGTCACACCCACATCGAGGCGGTCGGCCAGCAGCCGCAGAGCCGTGAGATGGACCATGATCCCGGCTTTGTCATCGGCGGCTCCGCGTCCGAAGAGACGATCGCCCCTGCGGGTGGCGACGAAAGGTTCGGTGTCCCACTCCTCGGCGCGTCCGGGCGGCTGCACGTCGTGGTGGGCATACAGAAGGACCGTCGGGGCGCCCGCGGGCGCCGGCACCGAGGCGACGACGGCCGGGTACCCGGGGGTTCCGTCGGGCTGGTCGGCGCTGAGGATGTCCACGTCGAGGCCGAGCTCGCGCGCCGAGCCGGCGACCGCCTCGGCGCTGGCGGTGACATTCACGGCGTCGAAGCTCGGCCAGGCGACCGAGGGAATGGCGACGAGATCCGAGAGATTGCCGAGGACCTCCTCGAAAATGGTGTCCAATTCGGCATGCAGTTGTGCACTGTCAAGTGCTGAAGTCGATTCGCTCATTCTCCAAAGGTAGTATTCATCTCGTGTTCGGAAGCAAAAAATCTCGCGCGGACGACGAAACCGCCGCCTCTCAGCCAGTCCATGACGACCCCTCCGCAGAAGCCGACGCCCGTCGTGAAGCGGAGGCGAAGAAGGGGCGGCCCACGCCCAAGCGCAGCCAACAGGAGTCTGCGCGCCGTCAGCCCTTGGTGAACAAGGATCGCAAGGTTGCGAACAGACGAGCCAAGGAGCAGCAGCGGCAGGAGCGTGATCGCGCGCGCATCGGAATGATGAACGGTGAGCAGAAGTATCTCACCCGCCGTGACAAGGGACCGCAGCGACGGTACATCCGCGACTACATCGATGCCCGCTTCTCGGTCGGGGAGATCTTCATCCCGGCCGCGATCCTCATCCTCGTCATCGCATTCACGCAGCCGGTCCAGATCCAGCAGTACTTCACCTACGCCGTCTGGGGCCTCATCGCACTGATCATCCTCGACGGGTTCGTGCTCAACTACATCCTCAAGAACCGACTGCGCAACAAGTTCGGCGAAGTCGAACGGGGAATCACCTTCTATGCGGTCATGCGCAGCATCCAGCTGCGTCCGCTGCGCATGCCCAAACCGCAGGTCAAGCGCCGCCAGTACCCCGAGTGAGCAGTCGGCTCGGCTCGAGGCCGCGAACGATGCGGCCGGGGAAGAACGGACCGGAGTAGATCATCTCCGAATAGACCTGAACCAGATCGGCGCCCGCGGCCACTCGAGCCCGGGCGTCTGTCGCATCCGCGACTCCCCCGACGGAGATGACGGTGAGCTCATCACCCACGTGACTCTTCACCAGGCGCAGCACCTCGAGTGAGCGTGCGGCCACGGGACGTCCGGAGATGCCGCCGGCCTGACCTGCGGCGAGTTCCGCCTCGTCACCGGTCAGCACGGACCGGTCGATCGTCGTATTCGTCGTGATGAGCCCGTCGACGCCGGTGCGCAGGGCGAGGTCGCAGATCTCAGCGACATCCTCATCGGCGAGATCCGGGGCGATCTTGACCAGCAGGGGCACATGACCCAGCGACGAGCGCGGGCGCTCGACCACCTCGGCAGCGGTGTCGCGGACGGCGGTGATGATCGGCTCCAGGCTGCCCACCGACTGCAGATCCCGCAGACCCGGAGTGTTCGGCGAACTGACATTGATCACGAGGTAGTCGGCCAAGGGAGCCAGCGCCCGGGTCGAAGCGGCGTAGTCGGTCACCGCGTCGGCCGCCTCGACGACCTTCGTCTTGCCGATGTTGATGCCCACGATCGGACGCAGACGCGGCGGGAGGGATTCGATCTTCGCCCGTTCGGCGGCGACGTTGAACGATGCCTGCCGGGCTCCGTCGTTGTTGAACCCCATCCGATTGAGCAGGGCGAGGTTCTTCCGCAGACGGAACAGCCGCGGACGATCATTGCCCGGCTGAGCATGAGCGGTGATCGTTCCCACCTCGATATGGCCGAAGCCCAACGCCGACAGCGCACGGACCCCCACGCCGTTCTTGTCGAATCCGGCGGCCAGGCCGACGCGGTTGGCGAAGGGCAGTCCCATGACCTCGACTGGCCGGACGGTGCCGCGGGCACAGACGAAGCGGAGCAGACGCCCGAGCAGAGGTATGGAATCCAATACCCGCAGAGCGGTGAACGAGAGGTGATGGGCCCGTTCGGCGTCCATCGGAACGAAGACGAGTCTGAAGATCAATGAGTACACGCTCTCAAGAATATGCCAGAGTCGGCCATCGCATCAGCCGGCGCGTGCCCGACCGCTTCAGCAAGTCGGCGTGTTTGGCATTAGGATCGAATCAACGTTCAACGACGACTGAAAGGGAACTCATGGCTGGTGCATCCACCCTCAGCAGCTACTCCACGACCTCACCGGTGAAGGCCACCGCCTCCGTACTGGTGCTGGCGGCAGCGGATTCGACGGTCCTCGGACTCGAAGGCGCGAAGGCGGCGAAATCCGCTCTCGACGACGCCGCGTTGGCCATCGGGTTCAGCGGAAAGGCCGGATCCACCGCTCGTGTTCCCGCTCCGAAGGGCATCGCCGCGAACTCCGTGCTGCTCGTGGGGCTCGGCAATTACGATGCCGACGACACCGATGTCGCCGCCACGGCCGAATCGCTGCGCCGAGGCGCGGGTGCCGCACTGCGCGCGCTGGATGGAGCCGAGTCGATCGCTCTGGCCCTGCCCGCCGCCACTCCGGCCGAAGTCGAAGCGGTCACAGTCGGCGCCGGACTCGGCGCCTACCGCTTCCTCGACTACCGCGGCGAAGGCAGGACGCCGGGAGCCATCACCGTCATCGGCCCGAAAGGCAAGACCTTCGCCGCGGCCCATGACGCCGGCGACGTCATCGCCGCAGCGACGAGCAGGGCACGCGACCTCGTCAACACGCCCCCGCTGGATCTCTACCCCGAGTCCTACGCAGAGATCGTCAAGGACCAGGCCAAGGACCGCAAGCTCAAGGTCACCGTCCTCGGCGAGAAGGAACTCAAGGCCGGAGGATACGGCGGACTCATCGGTGTCGGCCAGGGTTCGACCCGCGGGCCGAGGCTCGTCAAGGTCGAATACGCACCGCGCGGAGCGAACCGCCATCTCAGCTTCGTCGGCAAGGGCATCACCTTCGACTCCGGCGGAATCTCGCTCAAACCCGCGAAGAGCATGGAGGACATGAAGTCCGATATGGCCGGTTCCGCGGCCGTCGTGCAGGCGCTCTTCGGCATCGCCGACCTCAAACTGCCCGTGCGGGTCACCGCGTGGCTTCCGCTGGCCGAGAACATGCCCGGATCCTCGGCGCAGCGTCCCAGCGATGTGCTGAAGATGCGCAGCGGCAAGACCGTCGAGGTCACGAACACCGATGCCGAAGGCCGACTCGTCCTCGCCGATGCACTCACCGACGCCGGGGAGGAGAACCCGGACCTGCTCATCGACGTGGCCACCCTCACCGGTGCGCAGATCGTCGCACTCGGCGAACGCACCTCCGGCGTCATGGGCACCGAAACCGCACGGGCGGAGGTCATCGCCTCGGCATCCGTGGCCGGTGAGCAGATGTGGGCGATGCCGATCCCCGAGGAGATGCTCTCCGGGTTCGACTCCACCGCCGCCGATCTCACGAACTCCGGACCGCGCCCCGGCGGCATGCTCGCCGCAGCCGCGTTCCTCCGGGAGTTCGTCGGTGAGGATGCGAACTGGGCGCATATCGATATCGCCGGACCGAGCTTCAACGGGTCCGCACCATTCGGCTACACGCCGAAGGCCGCGACCGGAGCCGCGGTGCGCACCCTCATCGAAATCGCGAAGGCACAGGCCTGAGCACAATGGTTGTACACGCTGTCGAGGGCAACGTGATGATGCCCACCTGTGTCCAATCAGACAGCGTTTTTCTTCGCCCCGGCCAAGAAAAGTGGAAAGATAAGACTGAAAGCTGCGTACTGCAGGCTTATTCACAGCTACGAGGAGAAATCCGTGAGTGACGAATTGACCTACGACCTTGTCGTTCTGGGCGGCGGAACCGGTGGCTATGCCGCTGCTCTGCGAGCCGCAGAGCTCGACATGAAGGTCGCTTTGATCGAACGCGACAAGGTGGGAGGCACCTGCCTGCACCGCGGCTGCGTGCCGACGAAGGCTCTTCTGCACGCCGCAGAAGTCGCCGACTCCGCCAAGCACTCCGAGACCTTCGGCATCGAAGCCGAGTTCAAGGGGATCGACATCACCAAGGTGCTCGAGTACAAGGACGGCGTCATCACCCGCAACTACAAGGGTCTGCAGGGTCTGGTCAAGGCTCGCGGAATCGACACCTACTTCGGCACCGGCAAGCTCGTCGGCAAGGACACCGTCGAGGTCACCGGCGAAGACGGCAGCCACACCGTCAAGGGAACGAACGTTCTGCTCTCGACCGGTTCGACGTCGAAGACCATCGGACTCGAGATCACCGACCGCGTGATCACGAGCACCGAGGCGCTTGAACTCGACAAGGTCCCCAACTCCGCCATCGTGCTCGGCGGCGGCGTCATCGGCGTCGAGTTCGCCAGCGTCTGGAACTCCTTCGGAGCCGACGTCACAATCGTCGAAGGCCTCAAGCACCTCGTCGCCAACGAGGACGAGACCATCTCGAAGAACCTCGAGCGCGCCTTCAAGAAGCGCAAGATCAGTTTCAAGCTCGGAGTCATGTTCAAGGGAGTCGAAGAGACCGCTGACGGTGTCAAGGTCACCCTCGAAGACGGTTCGACGCTCGAAGCCGAGTACCTCCTCGTGGCCGTCGGCCGCGGACCGGTCACCGAGGGCTTCGGCTTCGAAGAGCAGGGCATCCCGATGGATCGCGGATTCGTCCTGGCCAACGAACGTCTTCACACCGGCGTCGGCAACATCTACGCCTGCGGCGATATCGTCCCCGGACTCCAGCTGGCCCACCGTGCCTTCGGTCAGGGAATCTTCATCGCCGAGGAGATCGCCGGCCTCAACCCGGCACCGGTCGTCGAATCCGGCATCCCCCGTGTGACCTACTGCGAACCCGAGATCTTCTCCGTCGGCCTCTCGTCGGCTCAGGCCGAAGAGAAGTACGGCAAGGATCAGGTCGAAGCCCTCGAGTACAACCTCGGCGGCAACGGCAAGTCCGTGATCCTGAACACGACCGGCCTGATCAAGGTCATCCGCGAAAAGGACGGTCCGGTCGTGGGCGTGCACGGCATCGGCGCGCGTCTGTCCGAGCAGGCCGGTGAGGCACAGCTCATCGTCAATTGGGAAGCATTCCCCGAGGAAGTCGCGCAGCTCATCCACGCGCACCCCACGCAGAACGAAGCGCTCGGCGAGGCCCACCTGGCCCTGGCCGGAAAACCCCTGCACTTCCACTCATAAGATCCGAGGAGACGAAAACTCATGTCGAATTCCGTTCAGATGCCGGCTCTCGGAGAGTCGGTCACCGAGGGCACTGTCACTCGCTGGCTCAAGGAAGTGGGCGAAGAAGTCGAGGTGGACGAGCCGTTGCTCGAGGTTTCGACCGACAAGGTCGACACGGAGATTCCGAGCCCGTATGCCGGCACCCTCGAGAAGATCCTGGCCGAAGAGGATGACGTGGTCGAGGTCGGCGGCGACCTCGCCTATATCGGCGACGGCAGCGGCGCGTCCTCCGACGAGGAAGCACCGGCCGAGGAGCCTGCTGAGGCTCCGGCCGAAGAAGCCCCTGCTGAAGAGGCTCCCGCTGACGAAGCACCGGCAGCCGATGAGGCACCGGCGGAGGAATCCGCTCCGGCCGCATCCGGTTCCGATTCGTCCGAAGGCACCGAGATCACGATGCCCGCGCTCGGCGAGTCCGTCACCGAAGGCACCGTGACCCGTTGGCTCAAGGACGTCGGCGAAGAGGTCGAGGTCGACGAACCTCTGCTCGAGGTCTCCACCGACAAGGTCGACACCGAGGTCCCCTCCCCCGTCGCTGGAGTCGTTCAGGCTCACCTCGCAGACGAGGACGACACCGTCGAGGTCGGAGCGCCTCTGGCTCGCATCGGTTCCGGTGCCCCGTCCGAATCCGCACCGGCCGAGGAAGCCCCCAAGGAAGAAGCTCCCGCCGAGGCTGCCCCCAAGGAAGAAGCTCCCAAGGAGGACGCTCCTGCCGAAGAGGCACCGAAGCAGGAGCCTCCCAAGGAGGAGGTGCCGAAGCAGGAGTCGGCTCCCAAGCCGGCCGCAGCCGCGTCGGCGCAGTCGGCTTCTGCCGCTCAGGCCGAAGAGCCTGTGGACGCCGCTGCCCAGGCCCCTGCCGCCGCCGACACCGTGGGCGAAAACGCCGCCTACGTCACTCCGCTCGTGCGCCGCCTGGCTCGCGAGAAGGGTGTCGACCTCTCGCAGGTCACCGGCACAGGAGTGGGCGGACGCATCCGCAAGCAGGATGTCGAGGCAGCGGCGAAGAGCGCTCCGGCCACAGCCCCCGCGGCACAGTCCGCCGCACCGGCCGCAGCTTCCAAGGCTCCGTTCAAGGTCGAGATCCCCGAGGAAGTCGCGAAGCTGCGCGGCACCACGGAGAAGGCTTCGCGCATCCGCCAGACCATCGCCAAGCGCATGAGCGAATCCCTCGATGTCTCTGCACAACTCACGCAGGTCATCGAAGTGGATATGTCTCGCGTCGTGAAGCTGCGCAAGGCCAACAAGGAAGCATTCCAGGCCAAGCACGGTTCGAAGCTGACCTATCTGCCGTTCTTCGCAAAGGCCATCGTCGAGGCGCTTCAGGTGCACCCGAAGGTCAACGCCCAGTACGATCTCGACTCGCAGCAGATCACCTACTTCGATCACGAGCACCTGGCCGTCGCGGTCGACACTCCGCGCGGACTGCTCGTTCCCGTGATCAAGGATGCCGGTGACCTCAGCGTCGCGGGTCTGTCCAAGGCCATCGACGATGTCGCTGATCGGACCCGCAACAACAAGATCATGCCCGATGAGCTCTCGGGCGGAACCTTCACAGTGACCAACATCGGTTCCGTCGGCGCGCTGTTCGACACGCCGATCATCAACCAGCCGCAGATGGGCATCATCGGCACGGGTGCGATCGTGCGTCGTCCCATCGCCGTGAAGACGGCCGACGGCGACGAGGCGATCGCCATTCGTGACATGGTGTACCTGCCGTTGACCTACAACCACCAGCTGGTCGACGGTGCGGATGCGGGACG
>NZ_JBQDYQ010000078.1:0-10764 GCF_052105255.1 Brevibacterium sp. | reverse complement strand
GCTATCGAAGCGCCGCGTTGGCCCACCACGGTTCGACTCGGCAGCGTCTGCGGCCCCTTGGTTTGCCCTCGGGCGTTTTTGTCGGGCTCCACACAGGCCGTATACCAGGGCTCCACACAGGCCGGACCGAGGGCCCCACATGGCCGTGAGCGGGTTCAAGTGGGTCCTTTTGCCTTGCCTGACATGGCGGCGGCCGCCAGCTTTTGCGTGCCGCTGCGACCCTGCGAGGAGATGGGGCGACCGCAATTGGGTCCTCTGTGTCATTTCGCAGTCGCAGAAACGGGATCTCCGAACGCTGCGGATGTGCGTGCAGGAACGCTGGGTCGGTGACCGGTCCACCAGAGCTGAGTCGGTGACTCGTCCTTCAGACAGGTGCCCCGGCCAGGGGACTGCTTCAGCGTACGCCCGACGCTCGCGCCGGGAGACGACTGCAGGTGCTTGCCGAGATTCTCTGCAACAGTGGTCGTCCGCTGGGGTTCAGCCAGCATGTCTCTGGTGACGCTGTGAGGCACGCCTCTTGCCGATGCTGACTGTTGAGGGAGAGTCGACTGCTGCCGGCCGACTGCTGCCGGCCGAGCGGCACAGCGAGGGGGAGTGGCGCTGAGTCGATGCTACGGCGATGAGCACCTCGGATGAATTGACCGAGGGGCCCAGCAGTTGAACTGCTGAGCCCCTCGGCTGTGGCCGGTCGAATCGATCAGTGACCGAGCTGGTTGCTGTTCGAGCCCTCGACCGCGTCGTGATCGTGGTGCGAAGCTTCGAGCTCCTGCTTCGACACCGGAGCCACACGATCTTCGAAGAAGAAACGTGACAGTCGCGCACGCAGCTTCTCCATTCCCGTGATCTTGCCCTCGGCATTCGGCTGAGCCGGCACGTAGGCAGGCGATTCGAACGCGGTAATCTTCCACAGCTTGTGCGGGGGAAGAGCCTCGTGGCGTTCGAGGAACTCACCGTGGGGCAGACGGATGATGTGAGCCGTCTCCCGTCCGTGCAGAGCGATCTCGCGGTCCTTGCGCTGGAGTGCCAGGCACATGCGTTTGGTGATGACGTAGCCGATGATCGGTCCGAAGAAGAACAGGAACCGGAAGATGTAGATCATGTCGTTGAGCGACATCTGGAAGAACACGGCGATGATGTCACCCGATGCAGCCGCCCACATATTGCAGTAGAAGATGACTCCTGCAACGCCGATGGCCGTCCGAGTCGGGTTGTTACGGGGGCGGTCGAGAATGTGGTGTTCCCGATGGTCCTTCTGCAGCCACGCCTCGAAGAAGGGGTAGATGAACATGACAGCGAACACGCCGCCCATGACGAGCACGGCACTGTTGATGTTGAACGAGATCGGCCATCCGAAGATGTAGAACTCGAACCATCCCGGAACGATGCGGAGGAATCCGTCGGCCCAGCCGATGTACCAGTCAGGCTGTGTACCAGCCGAGACGGGAGACGGGTCGTAGGGACCGTAGTTCCAGATCGGGTTGATCGTGAACAGCGCCGAGATGAGCGAGAGCAGTCCGAAGATGAGGAAGAAGAATCCGCCGCCTTTGGCCGCGAAGGTCGGGAGAACGGGTTCTCCGACGACGTTCTTCTCGGTGTTGCCGGCACCCGGGTACTGGGTGTGCTTGTGCACGACGACGAACATCAGGTGGATGCCGATGAGCGCGATGAGCAGGGCCGGCACGATCATGATGTGCAGGGTGTACAGACGGGCCACGATGTCGATGCCCGGGAACTCGCCTCCGAAGAGGAAGAACGAGATGTAGGTTCCCACCAGCGGCAGCGACTTCAGGATGCCGTCGATGATTCGCAGTCCGTTGCCGGAGAGCAGATCGTCAGGCAGCGAGTAGCCGGTGAAGCCGGCTGCCATGCCCATGATGACGAGCAGGACTCCGACGACCCAGTTCAGCTCTCGTGGGCGACGGAAGGCGCCGGTGAAGAACACACGGAGCATGTGGACGCTCAGTGCTGCGACGAAGAGCAGGGCCCCCCAGTGGTGCATCTGTCGGATGAACAGACCGCCGCGGATCTCGAGGGAGATCGCGAGTGTCGAGTCATAGGCTTCGGAGATCTCGACGCCGCGCAGCGGCAGCCAGGGTCCGTCATAATGGAGCTCACCCATGGCCGGCTGGAAGAAGAACGTCAGGAACGTTCCGGACAGGACGACGATGATGAAGCTGTAGAGAGCAACCTCGCCGAGCATGAACGACCAGTGGGAGGGGAAGATCTTGCGACCGAACTCGCGCACGAGGACAGATGCCCCGACGCGGGTTTCGGCGAAGTTCGCCGCCTTCCCGATAGTGGTGGTTGGCTGTGTAGTACTCATGGGTGGTTGATCTCCCAGAACGTAGGTCCGACAGGCTCAGGGAAGTCCGACTGGGCAACCAGGTAGCCTTCGCTGTCCACGGTGATGGGCAGCTGAGGAAGCGGTCGTTTGGCCGGGCCGAAGATGACCTTGCAGTGTTCCGTCACGTCGAAGGTCGACTGGTGGCAGGGGCACAGCAGGTGGTGCGTCTGGTGCTCGTACAGTGCGACCGGGCAGCCGACGTGGGTGCAGATCTTCGAGTAGGCGACGATGCCGTCGTGCGACCAGTCCTTGCGATCCGGATCCTCTTTGAGCTCCTTGGGATCGATGCGCATGAGAAGCACGGCCGCTTTGGCCTTCTCGTCCAGCGGGTGCTCGCTGGCTTCCTCGTCGCCGATGCCCGAGGGAAGGACGTGGTAAGCCGAGCCGATTGTGACTTCGTCGGCCCGAATCGGACGTTCTGACTCGACCGACGGGATTCCGCCGACATCGCGGATGAGGCGAGTGCCCTGCTGCCACAGCGTGTTGAACATCTTGTCGCCCGGCAGCGGGCCGAGATCGCGGAAGACGAGGACCGCCGGAAGCGGTGCGATCGCAAGTGCGGCGATGAGTGTGTTGCGCAGCAGAGGACGACGGGCGATGCCCGACTCCTCCTTGGCCTGGTGAAGGATCTCGAGCGCAATCGCCTGATCTTCTTCGCTGCCGCCGATGTCATGGCGTTCGTCGATGCCCTCGTGGTCGCTCATGAGGTTCTTGGCCCAGAGCACAGCTCCGAAGCCGATGGAGAACATCGCGACAGCGGCACCGAGGCCGACGAACATGTTGTGGAGGCGGATGCTCTGCATCGATTCGCCCGGAGTGAACAGGAAGTAGGCCACGATGAACCAGATGGTTCCGATCATCGAGAGGATGAACCAGGCGGCCACCTGTCGTTCGGCGACCTTCTCGGCGCGTGGGTCCGAGTCGGTCAGCCGTGGTTTGTGCTCGGGCAGGCCCGGGTTCGTGAACCCGTTCAACTCCTCGAGCTGGCTGCCGCCGCCGGAGTGCTCTTTCGAGGTCATTGAATTCCCCGTCTTTTCTCGTAATTGATGGTGTACGACACTGTCGGACTCACTTGGCCCTCGAAGACAGCCACACTGTCAGACCGATGACGGCAGCAAGACCGAAGAACCAGATGAACAGGCCCTCAGCCACCGGACCCAGGGATCCGAGCTTGAATCCGCCGGGGGAGGGGTTGTCCGAGACTTCCTTGACGTAGGCGATGACATCGCGTTTGTCGTCGGGAGTCAGGTTCGCGTCGTTGAAGATCGGCATGTTCTGCGGGCCGGTCTGCATCGCTTCGTAGAGGTGCTTCTCGGAGACTTCGGACAGGTTCGGTGCGTACTTGCCGCGTGTCAGAGCACCGCCGGAGCCGACCACGTTGTGGCACATGGCGCAGTTGGTGCGGAACAGACCGCCGCCTGCCGCGGGGTCGCCCTTCGAAGCATCGAGGTACTCGTCCTCGGGAACTGCCGGTCCTGGTCCGAGCGAAGCAACATAGGCAGCGAGCTGGGCGGTCTGCTCATCGTCGAACTGAGGTTCCTTGACGCGAGCCTGCGGGCCGTTGGCCTGCAGCGGCATGCGTCCGGTGCCGACCTGGAAGTCAACAGCAGCGGCGCCGACGCCGATGAGTCCGGGGCCGGCCTTCGAGCCTTCGGCGTTCATGCCGTGACAGGTGGCGCAGTTGGCCGCGAAGAGTTTCTTGCCTTCTTCGATGTCAGAGGCGCTGGCGGTGTCCGCCTTGGCGCTCGAAGTCTGCGTGAAGAGTGCATAGGCTCCGCCGGTCAGCAGCAGTCCCACGAGAAGCAGCGCGACCAGCGCCATGGGATGTCTGCGGCGATCTGCTAGAAGCTTCACTTGATCGTCCTTTGCTTGAAGTGTTGTGAGTCCTGGGGGCCGAGCATCTCAGTCCGCCTATTGGAGGAGGTAGATGACGCCGAACAGACCGATCCAGACGACATCGACGAAGTGCCAGTAGTAGGACACGCAGATTGCGAAGGTGGCTTCGTGGTGACCGAACTTCTTTGCCCCGTAGGCACGTCCGATGACGAGCAGGAAGCAGATGAGACCGATGGTCACGTGGATACCGTGGAAACCAGTGGTCAGGTAGAAGACGGAACCGTAGCCATCAGTATTGATCGAGATGCCCTCGCTGACGAGGGTCGCGTACTCCATGACCTGGCCGGAGACGAAGACCGCGCCCAGGGCGAAGGTGAGGTAGAACCACTCGACCATTCCCCATTTGGCGATGTTGAACAGCGAGCCGGTCCGCCGGGGGCGGAACCTCTCGGCTGCGAACACACCGAGCTGGCAGGTGAACGAAGACGACACCAGGATCAGCGTGTTGCCGAGAGCGTAGGGGATGTCGAGGATCTCAGTCCTCGTCTCCCACAGCTCCGGAACGACGGACCGGATGGTGAAGTACATGGCGAAGAGCGCGGCAAAGAACATCAGGTCGCTCGCGAGGAACACGATGAAGCCCACCGTGGTCACATTCGGACGATTGACAACCGGATGTGCTGGCGCTGTTTGAGATGCAGTGGCAGTTGACACAACCCCATTATTACCCGTCTCGGGGTGAGTTTTCATCTTTTACCCAGGTTTCGAGAAAGAAATTTCTACACGACGTAGCAAAAACCCCGATCTGGTGCCGAAATCTCGTTCCGGGGGCAGCTTCCGCCCGCGTGTCGAAGTCGCGATAGTATGCCGCAGGTAAGGAACGTCCCCTTCTGCGGGACGGTGAGAACGCCTAGTGAGAGTTCATACGGATGACTGATTCCACGCCCCTGACCACCCCGGCGACGCACGTGTCGGAGTCCCGCAGCGAGGTCGAGGCAGCCACTCAGAACTGGCCGGACCTGCTGATGGCTCTCATGCATCAGCAGGACCTCGACGGCGTTCAGGCGGCTTGGGCGATGGACCAGATCATGTCGGGCATGACTCCGGATGTGACAATGGCCGCATTTCTGGCCGCGCACCACACAAAGGGCGAGACGGTCGAAGAGATCGCCGGACTGGTGGCGGCGATGATGGACCACGCCGTGCCCCTGCCCGGGCTCGAAGACTCCGTCGACATCGTCGGCACCGGCGGGGACCGCGCGAAGACGGCGAACATCTCCTCGACCGCGGCCATGATCATCTCCGCGACCGGGCAGCGCGTCGTCAAACACGGCAACCGTGCGACATCCTCGGCATCCGGCTCCGCCGATGTGCTCGAAGCACTCGGGGTGCGGTTCGACATCACTCCCGAACAGACCGGTCAGATCGCCCAGGAGGTCGGGCTGGCCTTCTGCTTCGCCAACGTCTTCCATCCCTCGATGCAGTTCGTCGCGGCAGTGCGGCGGCAGATCAACGTCCCTACCGCCTTCAACATCCTCGGACCCCTGACGAACCCGGCCCGGGCGCGGCATACGGCCATCGGAGTCGCCGACGCGCAGATGGCTCCGCTCGTCGTCGGCACCCTGGCCAAGCGCGGACATCAGGCTGTGGTGTTCCGGTCACGAGACGGACTCGATGAGCTGAGCAACACTGCTGTCAACGATGTGTGGGAGGTCCGTCACGGCGAGATCGAGCACACGACCTTCGACGCGCTCGACCTCGGCATCGAGCGGGCGACGAAGGACGATCTGCGCGGAGGAGGTCCGGACGAGAATGCCGCCATCACCCGAGCTGTCCTCGACGGTGAGCGATCAGCCGTGCGCGACATCGTGGCCATCAACGCCGCAGCGGCTCTCGTGGCCGCCGACGAATCGGCTGTGGGCACGTTCACCGAGCGCCTGGCTCTCAAGCTCGAGACTGCGGTGAACACGATCGACAACGGCGGCGGTGCGGACAAACTCCAACAGCTCATCGACGTCTCACATCGGGTCGCTGAGACGAATCGCTCCTGAGGACTGAGCGTGGCTGGTCGCTCCCTGTCGAGGCAGCGACCAGCCACGATCGTCTGCCGGGGTCACAGAGATGAGTTCGGCGGTCTCCAGCCAGCCGGCCAGCAGTCGCGTCTCCTCCGGCAGAGAGTCCGTCTCCTGCGGCAGCGTGCCGGGAGCAGGCACCCATTCCGCGGTCGGGGCCAGCACCGCCAGCGAATCGGCCATCGCCGCTCTGGCCGACACATGGCCGGCCCCGGCGAGTTTTCCGTGCCGGATGATCGCCAGATCCCAGCCGGCCTCGGATCCGGGCGCCGCCGCAACCAGTTCGGGAATCCTGCGCAGAGCCAACACCTGCTCGGCCCGAGCAGCGATCGACACCGCGCTGCGCAGCGCGTCACGAACCTCGGCTGCCGTCTCGTAACGAGCCTCACCGGCCAATCGCCGCATCCGCTCTGCAGCCAAGCGCTGCAGGGACGACAGGTCCCCGGCGACGAGCTCGAACAGCTCCCTGATGGAGCTCAGGTAGTCATCGACGTCCGTGATCCCCGCGCATGGGCCGCCGCACTGACCGACCTGGGCGCTCACGCACGGACGATGCTCGCCGAGGCTGCGCTTCGTGATCGTCGTCGTGCACCTCTTGACCGGGTAGAGGGTGTCGAGGAGCTCCTTGACGGCTTGCGCGGATTTCCGCGATCGGAACGGTCCCAGCGGCGGGGCGGGGGAGCGTTCCAGGGCCGAATTCGCCCGGACCACCGACAGCCGCGGGAAGAGCTCATCACTGAGCACGATCCAGGAACTGCGGTCCGGATTCTTCGATCGTCGGTTGTACGGAGGCGCCAGCTCGCCGATGAGGCGGATCTCGCGGACCTCGGCTTCCAACGCGTGCGCGCAGGGCAGGCAGCTGACCTCCTGTGCCGCGGTGATCATCTCGGCCATGCGCCCGCGGTTCTCCGAGGCGTTGAAATACCCGCGCACCCGTCGGGCCATATTCCCGGACTTGCCGATGTAGAGCACACGGCGAGTGCCGTCGAGGAACATATACACGCCGGGTTCGGCGGGAACGCCCTTGGCCAGATGGGATTTGGCCTGTCGCTTCGCCCACCCCGACTGCCTGACGGTGGACAGCTCCTCGAGAGTCGTCACCCCGTAGCCGCCGAAGCGTTCGAACAGATGATGGAGGAGCTCGCCGGTCGCGCGAGCATCGGAGAGCGCACGGTGATCGGGTTCGACCTGGGTGCCGAAATGAGCGGCCAGGGTCGAGAGCTTGTGATTGCGCACTTCGTCACGACCGACGACGCGACGGGCGAGAGTGACGGTGTCGAGGACCGTCGGAGCCGGCCAGTGATAGTCGAGACGTTCACAGGCCGAGCGGAGGAAGCCGATGTCGAAAGGCGCGTTGTGGGCCACCAGCACCGCACCGATGGAGAATTCGAGGAAGCTCGGCAGCACCGAGCTGATCGGTGGGGCGTCATCGACCATCGCATGAGTGATGCCGGTGAGCCGGGCGACGAAGGGGCTGATCACCGAGTGCTCCGGCTTGACCAGCGTCTGGAACTCTCCGATGACCTCACCGCCGCGGGTCTTGACCGCACCGATCTCGGTGATCTCCGACTGCCCCGCCCGGGTGCCGGTCGTCTCGAGGTCGACGATGACGAAGGTGACATCGGACAGAGGAGTGCCGAGGCTGTCGAAGGACAGCTGAGAATTGTGCAGTGCGCTGGGGGCACGGTCGAACGGGACGGTCATGACATTTAGTCTCTCAGGTGCGGCTGACGCGAAGCGATCAGCACCATTCACACCGAGGATCCGTCGCCGTCATCGGCGGACCGATGACTCGGCAGGTGGAAGAACAGTCCGACCGCTCCGCCGATGCCGACGGTCAGACCGATGAGCAGGTACCAGCCCGGCAGCGGTCGGAAGAAGACGACGCCGATGAGCAGGAGCACGACTGCTCCGAGGGCGGCGGCCCAGGACAGCACGAGGGTGGGCGAAGCGGTGCGCCACCCGATGGGCTCCGCCGGCTCGGGCTCCCAGTGATCGGTGTCCTCGAGTGCGTCGCGAACATCCTCGGCGGGCATATCGCCCATGGCGGCGGAGGGCTCGGCGATCTGCCGGACGAGGTCGTCCCACTCCTCGTCGCTGATGCGCGATCGGTCGTGTCCGATCTTCTCCGGGTCGGGAACGTCTCCACGCCAATCCTCCCGACCCTCGTCATCGGGAGTCGAAGCGCTGCCGTCGTCGTTCATATCTGCGTCAGCAATTCCGTGGGCTCGGCTATTCCCCGGTCTCCGACGGGAACGGCACGGCCGCCTCGGTGCGAGCTGCCTCCAGGACCACCTCGGCGATGGTGTGCGCATCGAAGTCGAGGGTGGCGACATGACGGGAGTGACGCAGAGCGATGATGCTCGGCGGCCGCGGGAGGTCCGATCGCAGCACACGCAGCGTGCGCGGACCGACGATATTGTCCTCACCGGAGATCATTGCGGTCACGGGGCGGTCGACCTTCCACAGATCCTCGCGCAGAGTCTTCAACGCACGATGGAACGTCGCCAGGGGAGCCACAGGGGTCCGCTCGTAAGCGCACTCGTCGCGGTCCGGGTGGGCGATATCGCCGCCGATCGACGGAATCGTCCGCACGACATGCCGGAGGACCGGCAGCAGGGGAGCGAAGGGGGAGTCGACGAAGAGGGCGGGATTGACGACGATGATCTCATCGGCAGCCCCCTCCGCGGCGCCCAGAGCCAACGCCAGGGACCCGCCCATCGACAGCCCGGCGACGATGACCCTGTCGTGGTCGGCCTGCAGGCGACCCAGCTCGGTGCGCGCCGCGCCGAACCAGTCGGACCACCCGGTGGCGTCCATGTCCCGCCACGAGGTGCCGTGACCGGGCAGCAGGGGAACGCTGACGTCGATGCCCCGCCCCTCGACCGCACGGGCGATCGGCACCCAGGAGACAGGAGAGCCGGTGAGTCCGTGCAGGAACAGGACCGCAGCGGACGAACCAGCAGCACGGCGGCGGTAGGCGGCCGTCGGATCCGCTCTGAGTGTGAAATCGATCTCCATGTCTCCATCATGGCACGGATGTGTGGCAGCGGACTTCGCTGTTCACCGTTCCTATCGATATATGATTGCCGAGGACGACAAAGAGTCGTAGTCGGAAGGGTGCGCGTGTTCTACTGGTTTCTCAAGCGAATTCTCGCCGGACCCATCCTGCGTATCCTCTTCCGTCCGTGGGTACGTGGCCTGGACAATCTTCCTGCCGAGGGCCCTGCGATCATCGCGGGAAACCACAACCACTTCATGGATTCGATCTTCGTCCCTCTGCTCGCTCCGCGCCCCGTCGTCTACCTGGCGAAGAAGGACTACTTCACCGGTCGCGGAATCAAAGGCGCGGTGACCCGCTGGTTCTTCAAACTCAATAACCAGCTGCCCATGGACCGCGGCGGAGGATCCGGATCTCAGGCCTCTCTCGAATCTGGGCTGAAAGTCCTTGGCGAAGGCAATTCCCTGGGCATCTACCCCGAAGGCACCCGCTCGCCCGACGGAAAGCTCTACCGCGGACGCACCGGCATCGCACGTCTCGTCCTCGAGTCCGGCGCTCCCGTGGTTCCGGTCGCGATCATCGGCACGGACAAGCTGCAGCCGGCCGGTCGCCTCGTCCCCAAACTCCGGCGAGTCGGCGTCGTCTTCGGCGCACCGATGGACTTCTCGAAGTATTCGGGGCTGCCGGTCGACCGTTTCATGCTGCGGTCGGTCACCGACGAGATCATGTACGAGATCATGCGCCTGTCGGGTCAGGAATACGTCGACACCTATGCGTCGACGGTCAAGACCAAGCTGCTGACGAGTGCGAAGCCGAAGAAGTCGGAAACCGAAAAGGACGCGGCCAAAGCCAAGGGCGCGCCCAAGGACGTCGGCGCGACGACAGGCAGGGGAGAGGCGAAGACGCTGGGCTCCTCGGGCCGGGACGAGCCGGAATCCGGCAGCGACGGGCCGCCGACGTCATCCTGATTCCTCGCCTCGGACCGCCCTCAGCTGCCTGAATGACATCCATGTGACGTGTTCGAATACTGCGGTAACAGCGACACGCGGAAATTGTTACCTTGGGGTGTTTGTCCTGGCTGGGACGGCAGAATAACTTGGAGTTGTTGAATCCCACTGTAGGTTCGCTGGGAAGAGGGCTAGAATGACTTTGTTCTCGGTCCTTCCAAGCGACCTTCGCTTCCCCCAGGGACTTAAAGGAGGAGTCGGTGTGAACCGCTCAAGTCATGAAAGCGTCGACATGACGCCGATGCCGTCAGCGGCCCAAGGCCTGCTGTTCGATGATGATCTGCCCGTACTCGATGAAGAGGCTGGCTACCGCGGTCCCACCGTCTGCAAGGTCGTCGGCATCAGCTATCGTCGTCTCGACTACTGGGCACGCACCGATCTGGTGACCCCGTCGATCCGCAATGCGACCGGATCCGGCAGCCAGCGGCTCTACAGCTTCCGTGACATTCTCGTCCTCAAGATCGTCAAGCGACTCCTCGACACCGGCGTCGGGCTGCAGTCGAT